>NZ_PSTO01000027.1:0-49338 GCF_002930975.1 Rathayibacter sp. AY1A3
GGGCGTCGAGCTCACGGTGCTGCTCATCGGCTGGGCCCTCGGCGGCGACGCCGGCCTCGCCGCCGCCACCGCCCTCGGCCGCAGTCTCCGCGACGTCCTCGTCGTCGACGGCGGACCTCCGCGCAACGCACCCTCGCCCGGTGCTCACAACGTGCTGACCCGCGACGGCGTGCCGCCCACGGAGCTGGTGCGCCTGGCGCGCGCCGAGGCCGAGGGCTACGGAGCCCGGGTGGTCGAGGGCGAGGCGGTCCGCGCCTCCGCGGGTGCCGAGGGCGTGACCGCGACCCTCGCCGACGGCACGGTCCTCCGCGCGCGCCGCCTCCTGCTCGCGACCGGCGTCCGCGACCTGCTGCCGGAGATCCCCGGGCTCGGCGCCCGCTGGGGACGGGACGTCCTGCACTGCCCCTACTGCCACGGCTTCGAGGTGCGCGGCCGGCGGATCGGCGTGCTCGGCAGCTCGTTCGCCGGGCACCAGGCGCAGATGTTCCGACAGCTCAGCGACCGGACGTCGATCCTGCTCCACGGCGCACCCGCGCCCGCCGGCGACGAGGCGGCGGCGCTGGCCGCCCGCGGGATCGCTCTCGTGCCCGGCCGCGTCGAGAGGGTCCTCGTCGAGGACGACCGCCTGGTCGGCGTGGTGATCGACGGTCGGCGGCACGAGCTCGACGCGCTCGTCGTCGGCCCGCGGGTCGAGGGGCGGCTCCCCGAGGGGCTCGGCCTCGAGCTCGCCGACCACCCGTCGGGAGTCGCGCGGCACCTCGCCGTCGATCCGATGGGCCGGACCGGCGTCGCCGGGGTCTTCGCCGCGGGCTCGCTGGTCGAGCCGATGGCTCAGGTCGTCGCCTCGTCCGCCGACGGGCTGCGCGTGGGCGCGGCGATCAACCACGACCTGATCGAGGAGGAGATCGCCGACGCGCTGCAGGCCGCCTGACGCGCGCTCAGCGGCGGCGGTACTCCAGCTCCGGGCGGCCGGGGGAGCCGTAGCGGGGCGCGCGGTCCGCCACTCCGGAGTCGGCGAGGTGCTCGAGGTAGCGGCGGGCCGTCACCCGCGAGATGTCGAGGCGGGTGGCGAGCTCGGCCGCCGAGAGGCCGACGGGGCCCAGGAGTGCGGTGACGGCCTCGAGGGTCTGGGCCGAGAGCCCCTTGGCCAGACCCGGGGCGTTGGAGGTGCGGAGCGCCGCGAAGGCCCCGTCCACCTCGTGCTGGCTGGCGACGTCGGCGCCGTGCATCCGCTCGCGGTACGACCGGTAGCTGGCGAGCTTGGCGGCGAACGCGCTGAAGACGAACGGCTTGATCAGGTACTGCACGATGCCGGCGGCGACGGAGGCGCGCACGTTCGCGGCGTCGCGGACGGCGGTGATCGCGATGACGTCGACGTCCAGGCCCGCCGCCCGGACGGCCCGGCAGAGGTCGAGGCCGCCCATGTCCGGCAGGTTCATGTCGAGCAGGATCAGCGCGATGCCCGGGTCCGCGCGCAGCGCCCGGATCGCCTCCGCCCCGCTGCCAGCGATCGCGGCCACCTCGAAGCCGTCGACCCGTCGGACGTAGTCGGCGTGGGCGCTCGCGGTCAGCGGCTCGTCCTCGACGACGAGCACCCGGATCACGACGCCACCCGCGCGGGCAGCGGCAGCTGCACCGTGAACACCGCGCCGACGTGGCGCGAGACCTCGATCGAGCCGCCGAGCCGCTCCACCACCTGCTGCACCAGCGCCAGGCCGATGCCGCGGCCGAAGCCGTCCGACTCCTTCGTCGAGTAGCCGCGCGCGAAGACGTCGGCGGCGCTCGCGACTCCGGGGCCGCTGTCCGACACCTGCACCACCAGCTCGCCCTCCGCGAGGCCGAGGTAGACCTCCACCCACGGCTCGCGGTCCGGAGCGGAGGAGGCGGCCGCGTCGAGGGCGTTGTCGATCAGGTTGCCCAGCACCGTCACGAGGTCCCCGGGCTCCAGCCCCTGCGTGCCGGGCTCGAGGTGCGTCTCGAAGTGCAGCTCGACGCCGCGCTCGCGGGCCTGTGCGGCCTTGCCCAGCAGCAGGGCGGCGATCACCGGCTCCTGCACGGAGCCGAGGACCCGGTCGGCCAGGCGCTGGCTGAGGTTCAGCTCGCCGGCGGCGAACGCGAGCGCCTCGTCGGGCCGGCCGAGCTCGATCAGCGACGCGATGGTGTGCAGGCGGTTCGAGAACTCGTGGGTCTGCGAGCGCGACCGCACCGAGCGCGCCCCACGCGACGACCTGCACGCGGGCGGCGAAGGAGGCGTCCACAGCCGAGAGCGTGACGCCCGCCGACACGAGCGCGACGACCGCGCCGTCGGCGTCCTCGATCGGCGCGACGGCGCGGACGGAGGGCCCGAGCGTGCCGGTGTACGTCTCGGTGAAGGTCCGCCCCTCCAGCGCGGGCTCGATCGTGCCCTGGAACGGCAGGCCGATCCGGTCGCGGTCGCGGTGGGTGTACCGGGTGCGGTCGGGGGCCATGATCGTGAGGAAGTCGACGCCGGTGTCCCGCATGACCTCCTCGGCGTACGGCTGCAGGCTCGCGGAGGGATCCGCGCCGGCCGTCGACTCGAGGACGAACGGATTGTCGGCCACCGTCCGCGCCACGACGAGGCTCCGCTGGGCGGCCTCGTCGCCCGCCCGGCTCCGCGCGTCGAGGGCCAGCACCGCGACGGCCGCCGCGGCGATCAGCAGGATGCTCAGCAGCTGCACGGCGAACAGGCGCGCGGCGATGCTGCCGCGCGGTCCGCGTGCGCTCGGCGTCCTGACCATGCCACTCCCTCGTGAGCGAGCGCTCGGGGCGCCCCGCCGTGAACAGTATGAACGCAACCGTGCCGGGCTCCGGAGGCGGGGCCACCATCGTCCTACCCCCTCACCTCGACGAAGAGAAGGACACCCCCATGGCGAAGACGCCTCAGACGCCGTCCGACCGGCTGATCCCCGCGGTCACCCCTCCGAAGACCCGGCGGCGCATCGACCGGAACCACTGGCTCTACATCGCCGTCATCATCGCCGTGGTCGCCGGCGTCGTGGTCGGACTCGTCGCTCCCGCCTTCGCGGCGACGCTCGAGCCCGTCGGCAAGGCCTTCGTCGGACTGATCAAGATGATGATCGCGCCGATCATCTTCTGCACCATCGTCATCGGCATCGGCTCCATCGCGAAGGCCGCCACGGTCGGCAAGGTCGGCGGACTCGCGCTGGGCTACTTCATCGTGATGTCGACCTTCGCCCTGGCGATCGGCCTCGTCGTCGGCAACATCCTGCACCCGGGCGAGGGCCTCGACATCTCGAGCGCCACCTACGACACCAGCGACCTCAAGGCCGAGAGCACCAGCGACTTCGTCCTCGGGATCATCCCCGTCTCGCTGTTCTCCTCGCTCGTGGACGGCAGCATCCTGCAGACCCTCTTCGTCGCGCTGCTCGTCGGCTTCGCGCTGCAGAAGATGGGCGCCAAGGGCCAGCCGATCCTCGGAGCGATCAAGCAGCTCCAGGTCCTGGTCTTCCGCATCCTCTCGATGGTGCTCTGGGTCGCCCCGATCGGCGCGTTCGGCGCCATCGCCGCGGTCGTCGGCAAGACCGGCTGGGGAGCGGTCGTCGCTCTCGCCACCCTGATGATCGGCTTCTACATCACCTGCGCGATCTTCGTGGTCGTCGTCCTCGGCCTGCTGCTGCGCCTGGTGACCGGCGTCAGCATCTTCTCGCTGATGAAGTACCTGGCCCGCGAGTACCTGCTCATCGTCGGCACCTCCTCCTCGGAGGCGGCGCTGCCCCGCCTGATCGCGAAGATGGAGCACCTCGGCGTCTCCAAGCCCGTCGTCGGCATCACCGTGCCCACCGGCTACTCCTTCAACCTCGACGGCACGGCGATCTACCTCACGATGGCGTCGCTGTTCATCGCCTCGGCCACCGGAGCGCCGATGTCGATCCCGGAGCAGATCGGCCTCCTCCTCTTCATGATGATCGCCTCGAAGGGCGCCGCGGGCGTCACCGGAGCGGGCCTGGCCACGCTGGCCGGCGGCCTCCAGTCCTTCCGTCCCGACCTGGTCAACGGCGTCGGCGTGATCGTCGGCATCGACCGCTTCATGTCCGAGGCCCGCGCGGTCACCAACTTCACCGGCAACGCGGTCGCCACCCTTCTCGTGGGCACCTGGACCAAGCAGATCGACATGGTGCAGGTCCGCGAGGTCCTCGGCGGGCGCTCGCCCTTCGACGAGACCACGCTCGGAGCGGACGAGCACGAGGCCCCCGCGTCGGGCACCTCGATCACCGAGGGGATCGCCTCGATCCAGGACTCCGACGAGGCGTCGCGGATGCGTGCGGAGATCGCGGCCAAGCGCTAGCCGATCCGATCGCGAAGGCCCCGCCTCCCGGAACCGGTCCGGGAGGCGGGGCCTCCGTCGTCCGCGGGTCAGTGCCTCCGCACCCCGAGCAGAGGCAGGGTCACCGAGCAGAGCGGCCCGATCAGCACCGCGAAGAGGAGGGTGCCGAGGCCGGCGTCGCCGCCGAGGGCCCAGCCGATGAGCAGCACCGTGAGCTCGACGCCCGAGCGCGCCACCCAGATCGGCAGGCCCGTGCGGGTGTGCAGGCCCAGCATCAGTCCGTCGCGGGGCCCCGGACCGAGGTGGGCGCCGATGTAGATCCCGCTCGCGACCGCCAGAAGCACGAGGCCTCCGGCGAAGAGCAGGCCGCGGGCCCACCACTCGTCCGGCGTCGCCAGCACGCGCAGCCCGACGTCGATCATCGTGCCGACCACGAGCACGTTCAGCACGGTGCCGAGACCGGGCCGCTGTCGGAGGGGGATCCACAGCAGCAGGACGAGCAGGCCGATCACGTTCGTGAGCAGTCCGATCCCGAGCCCGGTCTGGTGCGCGACCCCCTGGGCGAAGACGGTCCACGGGTCCACGCCGATCGCCGCGCGGATCATCATCGCGTCGGCGAATCCGTAGAGGATCAGGCCCACCAGCAGGCGCGGCACGGGTCGGAGGCGCCACTGGCCCGCTGGGGGAGCGGCGGCGGCAACGGGAGCGGTGAGGGTCATGGACTCATCACAGCGCGACATTGGCCTTCTTCGCGCGGTCCAATCCGGCTACCTTGGACGCATGGCTGATGTCCACTTCGGCGCGCGCGCCCTGCAGACCCTCCTCGGCGACTGGCGCGAGCAGCGCGGCACCCGGCCCGCCTACCTCGCGCTGGCCGATCGGATCCGCCTCCTCGGGATCGACGGCCGCATCCCCGCGGGCAGCCGCCTGCCCGCCGAGCGCGAGCTCTCGGCCCGCCTCGGCGTCAGCCGCACGACCGTGGCCGCCGCGTACCGCGAGCTGCGCGACAGCGGCTACCTCGTCAGCGTGCGCGGCTCCGGCAGCGTCACCCGCCTGCCGGGAGCGGCCGTGCACGCGGTGCCCTCGCTCGCGCCGGACTTCCTCGACTTCACCAAGGCGGCCCTGCCCGCCGTCCCCGAGCTGGCCGAGGCGTACACCCGCGCGGCGCAGGCGGCCCCCGAGCACTTCGACTCCGGCTCCTACGACACCGTCGGCCTGCCGGTGCTGCGCCGCGCGATCGCCGAGCGCTACACCGCGCGGGGTCTGCGCACCGAGCCCGGCCAGATCATGGTGACCATCGGCGCGCAGCACGCGATCGCGCTCGTCGCCCGCACCCTGCTCGCGAGGGGTGACCGGGCGCTGATCGAGGCCCCGACCTACCCGCACGCCTACGAGGCCCTCCGGCTGGCCGGCGCGCGGCTCGTGCCGGTGAACGTCGACGGGGCGGACGGCTGGGACGGAGAGGGCCTGATCGCCGCGCTGCGCGGCACGAGCCCGAGCCTGGCCTACCTGATGCCCGACTTCCACAACCCGACCGGCCGCTCCATGGCCCCCGAGCTGCGGGAGCGGGCGATCGCCGCCGCGGCCCGGCAGGGGACCCTGATCATCGCCGACGAGACGACGGCCGAGCTCGACATCGACCGGCGGATGTCGCCGCTGCCGTTCGCCGCCTACGGGCCCGAGGGGACGGTGCTCTCGATCGGCTCCGTCGGCAAGACACTGTGGGGCGGCATCCGGATCGGCTGGATCCGCGCCGAGCGGGCGGTGATCCGCAAGCTGGCGCTGGCGCGCTCGGCGAGCGACCTCGGCACGCCGATCCTGGAGCAGCTCCTGGTCGCGGACATGCTCGGCCGGATGGACGGCGTGCTGGAGCTGCGGCGCTCGCAGCTGCGCGCCGGCCGCGACCACCTCGAGGCGGCCCTGGCGCGCGCGATCCCGGAGTGGAGCGTGCCGCGGGTCTCGGGCGGCCTCTCCACCTGGGTGGGCCTGGGCCGGCCGGCGAGCTCGCAGCTCGCGCTCGCCGCCCGGACGGCGGGCCTGCTGATCACCGCGGGCCCGCGCTTCGGGATCGACGGCGCCTTCGAGCGCTTCCTCCGCATCCCGATCGGCTACTCGCCCGAGGCGACCGACCGGGCCGTGGAGGCGCTCGCGACGGCGTGGGCGCAGGTCGCCCGGCACCCGGCGGCCGACCCGGGGTACCTCGCCGACGTGGTCTGAGGTGGAGTGCCCGCCGGGCGTGTGAGATCGTTCTCTCATGAGCGACGGGTACGGCTACCTGCTGGTCCACTTCGTGGAGGACCGGACCGGCCACAGCGAGAAGATCTTCCTCTCGCTCAGCCGGGGCGACGATCCGCTGCGCTGGCGGGCGCTCGGGCCGGTGCTGGAGTGGACCGGCGGCACGGGCGGCGTCCGCGACCCCCACATCGTCCGCGGGCCGCGGGGCTTCCACCTCGTCGCCACCGATCTCCGCGTCTGGCGGCCCGAGGGCCCGGACTGGGACCTCTACCGGCACCGGGGGAGCCGCGACCTCGTGGTCTGGGACTCCCCGGACCTCCTCGAGTGGTCCGAGCCGCGCGCGGTCGCCGTCGCTCCCGAGGGCGCGGGCATGGCCTGGGCGCCGGAGTCGGTCTACGACCCGGTCTCGGGCGACTTCCTCGTGCACTGGTCCTCCGGCCTGGCCGAGGACGGCGACCCCGCCACCGGCGAGACGGGCGACAGCCGCATCCTGATGTCCCGCACGCGCGACTTCCGCACGTTCACCGAGCCCGAGACCTACCTGCGGCTGCCCGGCGGAGTGATCGACATGACGCTGCTGATCGAGGGCACGGCCGTCCACCGCTTCGCCAAGCAGCACGACGAGGCCCCCGACACGATGCAGGTGTTCCAGCAGGTCGGCTCCTCCCTCCTCGCGGACGACTTCGCCACCGTCGCCCGGGGGATCGGGCAGGAGCTCGGCCCGAGCATCGAGGGGCCGCTGGTCTTCCGGCACCACCGCGAGGAGCGCTGGTCGCTCTGGGTCGACCAGTACGCCCTCCGCCCCTACGGCTACCGCGCCTACACGAGCACCGACCCGGCCTCGGGCCACTGGGAGCTCGCGGAGGAGTTCGACCTGCCCGAGGACACCAAGCACGGAGCGGTCCTCCCGCTCACCCGATCCGAGTACACGGCGCTCGACGAGCGCCACCCCGCCTGAGAGGCCCCGCATGACCGACTTCAGCCCCCGTCTCGCCGACGCCCTCGTCACCGTCCTCGGTGCCGACGGCGCTCCGCTCGCCCACGCCGACGTGACGGTCGAGCAGCGCCGCCACGCCTTCGCCTTCGGCTGCACCCCTCCGAGCACCGACCCCGCGCGCGCCGAGGAGCGCCGGCTCTGGCTCGACCTGTTCGACACGGCGACGCTCCCCGTCTACTGGGGCCGCTTCGAGCCGGAGCGCGGCCGCACCGCGACGGAGGAGGTGCTCGCCGAGGCGCGCGCGCTCGCCGCGGACGGCGTCCGGCTGAAGGGGCACCCGCTGGTCTGGCACTACGTGAAGCCGGAGTGGCTCGACGCGCTGCCGCTGGACGAGGCCGAGCAGCTCCTCCGCGCGCGCATCCGCCGGGAGGTGGGCGCCTTCGCCGGGCTGATCGACACCTGGGACGCGATCAACGAGGTCGTCATCATGCCGCGCTTCGCGAACGAGCCGGACGGCGTGACGAACGCCGTCACCCGCCTCGCCCGCGAGAAGGGACGCGTCGGCATGGTCGAGCTGGCCTTCTCGGAGGCGCGCAGCCTCGGCACCGGACCGGTGCTCGTGCTGAACGACTTCGACCTCGGGCCCGAGTACGAGCGGCTGATCGAGGACGTGCTCGAGGCCGGGATCCGGCCCGATGCGATCGGCCTGCAGTCGCACATGCACCAGGGGTTCCGCGGGGAGGAGCAGATCACGGCGATCTGCGACAGGTTCGCGCGCTTCGGCCTGCCGCTGCACTGGACCGAGACCACCCTCGTCTCGGGCGAGCTGATGCCCGCCGAGATCGAGGACCTCAACGACCACGTGGTCGAGGACTGGCCGACCACCCCGGAGGGGGAGGCGCGGCAGGCGGACGAGATGGTGCGGCACTACGAGACGCTGGTCGCGCATCCGGCGGTCGAGGCGATCACCTACTGGGGCTTCGACGACGCCGGAGCCTGGCTCGGAGCGCCGGGCGGGTTCCTCCGCCGCGACGGGAGCCCGAAGCCGGCCTACGAGGCGCTGCGCTCGCGGATCCGCGGGGACTGGTGGCTCGAGTCGACGGTGCTCCGGACGGACGCCGAGGGGCGCGTCGGCGTCCGGGCCTTCGCCGGGGACTTCGCGCTCTCGAGCGCCGGGGCGGGCGCTGCAGTGAGCCTCCCCGTCGGGTCGTCGACGGCTGAGGTCCGCCTGGGCTGAGGGCGTCCGGGGCCGGCCGGTGGCGCCGGTCGCCCCGTCGCGCGCCCCGGAACGCCGCGTCCCTCCCAACACTCAGTCGGCTGATGGAAGACTCGGAGGGTGCATCTCCTCGCGGTCCTCAGCATGAAGAACCGGGCGCTCATCGCGCTCGTCACCGTCGTCATCGCCGTCTTCGGCGGAGTCGCCCTGACCGGGCTCAAGCAGGAGCTCGCGCCGTCGATCTCCTTCCCGCAGCTCGCCGTCGTCACGTCCTACCCGGGCGCCGCTCCGGAGGTGGTCAACGACGACGTCTCGACGCCGATCGAGACCGCCATCCAGGGGGTGCCGGGGCTCGAGACGACCAGCGCGACGTCCTCAACGGACTCCTCCCTCATCTCGGCGTCCTTCACCTACGGCACCGACCTCGCCACCGCCGAGCAGAAGATCCTGCAGGCGATCAACCGGATCAAGAGCACGCTCCCGGACGGCGTCGACCCGCAGGTGGTCACCGGCTCCCTCGACGACCTGCCGGTGCTGCAGCTCGCCGTGTCGAGCGACGGCGACGCGGACGCGCTGGCCGAGCGCCTGCGCACCACGGTCATCCCGGACCTGGAGAAGGTCGAGGGCGTGCGCGAGGCGGCGCTCGTCGGCGAGACCGCCCAGCGCGTCACGATCACTCCGGACGACGCGGCGCTCGCCGCGGCCGGCCTCTCGACCGGCGACATCCGCTCGGCCCTGCAGCAGAACGGCGTGCTCGTCGCGGGCGGACAGATCACCCAGGACGGGTCGACCTTCTCGGTGCAGTCGGGCGTCAAGCTCGACTCGACCGACGCGATCGCGGCGCTGCCGCTGCTGCCGTCCGCAGGTGCCTCCGCGGGTGCGGGCGGCGCCGGTGCGTCAGCGGGCGCGGGTGCCTCCGCGGGCTCCGGCGCTTCGGTCGGCGGCTCCGACGTCGGAGCGGCGGCGGGAGGCGCGGCCGTGACCGCGGAGCCGACGGTCACCACCCTCGGCTCCGTCGCGACCGTCGCCGTCACCGACGCCCCCGTCACCTCGATCTCGCGCGTCAACGGCCAGCCCGCCCTGACCCTCTCGATCACCAAGCTCCCCGCGGCGAACACCGTCGACGTGTCGACCGGCGTGGCCGCGCTGCTCCCGGACCTCGAGGAGTCGATCGGCGACAACGCCGCCTTCACCCCGGTCTTCGACCAGGCGCCCTACATCCAGGAGTCGATCGCGTCGCTCGCGCAGGAGGGGGCGCTCGGCCTCGTCTTCGCCGTGCTGGTGATCCTGCTGTTCCTGCTGTCGGTGCGCTCGACCCTGGTCACGGCCATCTCGATCCCGACCTCGGTGCTGATCACCTTCATCGGCCTGCAGACGGCCGGCTACACCCTCAACATCCTGACCCTCGGCGCGCTCACCATCGCGATCGGCCGTGTGGTCGACGACTCCATCGTCGTGATCGAGAACATCAAGCGGCACCTCGACGCGGGTGAGGACCGGGCCCGGACCATCGCGGTCGCCGTCCGCGAGGTCGCCGGCGCGATCACCGCCTCCACGATCACCACGGTCGCGGTGTTCCTGCCGATCTCGTTCGTCGGCGGCACCACGGGCGAGCTGTTCCGGCCCTTCGCGCTGACCGTGTCGATCGCCCTGCTCGCCTCCCTCGTGGTGGCGCTGACGATCGTGCCGGTGCTCGCCTACTGGTTCCTCCGCCCCTCGAAGCGGCCGGCGGTGCGCCAGGCCGCGCAGGCGGCGCTCGCAGAGGAGCGCGCGGCGGCCGGAGGGGCACCCGCCTCGGGCGTCCCGGCCGACACCGCGGCGCCGGTCGAGGAGGCCCCGCACCACGGCGCCCACGCCGCTCCCCGCCGGGCGCGCGGGCTGCAGTCGGTCTACGGCCCGATCATCCACTGGACGCTGAAGCACTCGGTCGTCACCGTCCTCCTGGCGCTGCTCGTGCTCGTCGGGACCGGTGCGCTGTACCCGCTGATGAAGACGAACTTCCTCGGCTCCAGCGGGCAGGACACCTTCACCGTCACCCAGACGGTCCCCGTCGGCCAGAGCCTCGACGCGCAGGACGCGACGGCGCAGCAGGCGAGCACGGCGATCCTCGGCGTCGGCGGCGTCGAGACCGTCCAGCTCACCGTCGGCTCCTCCGGCGGCCTGCAGAGCGCGTTCGGCGGGGGCGGCGGCGGCGGCACCTCGATCCGCTACTCCGTCACCACCGACGAGTCGGCCGACCAGGAGGCCGTGCAGGCGGACGTCCGCGACGCGCTGGCGGGCGTCGCCTCGGCCGAGGACATCAGCGTCGCCGCCTCCTCCGGCTTCGGCGCCTCCTCGGACATCGAGGTCGACCTCTCGACCGCCTCGCAGAGCGACCTCCAGAGCGCGAGCGACCAGCTCCTCGAGGCCCTGCGCGGGACCGACGGGATCAGCCAGGCCGAGAGCAACCTCTCCTCCTCGCTGCCCTACATCGCGGTGCGGGTCGACCGCGACGCCGCGGCCCGGGCGGGTCTCAGCGAGGTCGCCGTGGGCACGATCGTCAGCCAGGCGCTCCAGCCCAGCCAGGTCGGCAGCGTCGTGATCGACGACCGCACCCTCTCGATCTACCTGGCCGACGGGCAGCCGCCGGCCACCGTGGACGAGCTGCGGAACCTCGAGGTGCCGACCCTCACCGGCACCGTCGCGCTCTCCACCCTCGCGGCGGTCGAGCAGACGGACGGTCCGGCGAGCATCACCACCGAGCGCGGGCAGCGCACCGCGACCATCACCGTCACCCCGGAGGGCGACGACCTCGCCTCGGCCAACGTCGCCGTGCAGAACGCGATCGACGCGACGGCGCTTCCGGCCGGTGTCGACGCCTCCCTCGGCGGAGTGACCGCCGACCAGGCCGACGCGTTCTCGCAGCTGGGCATCGCGCTGCTGGTCGCGATCCTGATCGTCTACGTCGTGATGGTGGCGACGTTCCGCTCGCTCCTGCAGCCGCTGCTCCTGCTCGTGTCGGTGCCGTTCGCGGCGACCGGCGCGATCCTCCTGCAGGTGATCACCGGCGTGCCGCTGGGCGTGCCGTCCCTGATCGGCGTGCTGATGCTGATCGGCATCGTCGTCACGAACGCGATCGTGCTCGTGGACCTGGTGAACCAGTACCGCGATCGCGGGATGCCGGTGCGGGAGGCGCTGCTGCACGGCACCGAGCGGCGGCTCCGGCCCATCCTGATGACCGCCCTCGCGACGATCTTCGCCCTGCTGCCGATGGCGCTGGGGATCACGGGCCACGGCGGCTTCATCTCGCAGCCGCTGGCGATCGTCGTGATCGGCGGCCTGGTGTCCTCGACGGTGCTGACCCTCGTGGTCCTGCCCGTCGTCTACAACCTGGTCGAGGGGTATCGTGAGCGGCGGCGTGCCGCCCGCGCCGGGAAGGCGTCGGCATGACGGACATCAGGGATGCGGCCGAGACGGTCGGCTCGCGCTGGCGCAGCGGCCCGGAGCGCGCCACCGCGGTCCTCGACGAGATCGGTCCGGAGCGCTTCGTCGCCCGCGACTTCCGCCCGGGCACGCTCCGGCACCTCGTCCTGATCCGCTTCCGCCCGACGGCGCTGGTCGCCGAGGCGGACGAGGTCACCCGCCGCTTCCTCGCCCTGGCCGACGAGTGCGTCCGCGACGGACGGCCCTACATCGAGTCGATCGAGACGGGGCCGCAGCTGAGCATCGAGGGCGCGGGCGAGGGCTTCGACCGCGCGTTCCTGCTGACCTTCTCCTCCGAGGGCGACCTGCACTACTACCTGGGCCGGCCGGCCGTCGAGGACCCCGCGCACTGGGATCCGGCGCACGACGCGTTCAAGGAGTTCGTCGGGCCGTTCGTCGACACGGCCGGCATCGTCGCGTTCGACTTCCGACCCGAAGCGCACTGATGGCGACTCCCGACTTCGTGCTGCGGCTGCGCGAGCGGATCGGGACCGAGCTGCTCTGGCTCACCGGCGTGACCGCGGTGATCCTCCGCGAGGAGCCGGCGCTCGAGGTCCTGCTCGTCCGGCGCGCCGACACCGGAGCCTGGACGGCCGTCACCGGGATCATCGACCCGGGCGAGACCGTCGCCGGGACCGCCCGCCGCGAGGCGCAGGAGGAGGCGGGCGTCGAGATCGAGGTCGAGCGCCTCGTGCAGGTGCACACCCTCCCGCCGATGCAGTACCCCAACGGGGACCGCTCGCAGTACCTCGACCACGTGGTGCGCTGCCACTGGATCTCGGGGGAGGCCTACGTCGCGGACGACGAGTCGACCGAGGTCGGCTGGTTCGCGCCCGACGCGCTGCCGCCGATGTCGGACGAGCACCGCGCCCGGATCGAGCGGGCGCTGTCGGACGAGCCGGGCTGCTCGATCGACTGACGGCGGGGGTGCGCGCCGGACGAGGCGGGGCCGCCTCCCGGGAGCGGCACACGCCTCGGAGCGGGCGCTGCTCAGACCGGACGCGCGAAGCAGAGCACCGCGTCGTCGCCGACGTGGGCTCCGAAGGCGTCGATCGCCGTGAAGCCGAGCGCCCCGGCCGCCGGGGCGAGCTCCGGAGCGGCGGCCAGGCGCAGCGTGCGGATCCGCTGCACCCGCGCCCACGACTCCGCCGCCGCGACGAGCCGTCGGGCGACTCCCGTGCGCCGGTGGACGGAGGCGACCACCAGCTCCAGCACCTCGGCGAAGTCGTCCGGGCCGGGAGCGAGCACCAGCACGCCGGCCGCCGCCCCATCGATCCGGGCGATCAGGACGCGGGCGTGCGGGGGCGGGACCGCGGCGAGGAGGCCCTCCGCTCCGGCTGCGTCCTCGAGGCGGACGACGACTCCGCTCACGAGCCCAGGTGGGCGCGGAGGAACTCGACGACCCGAGCACGCAGAGCGTCGTCGAGGAGCGCGATCGAGTGCAGCGAGCCGGGGAGGACGAGGAGGTCGACGCTCGAGCCCGCTCCGCGCAGCGCCTCCGCGAAGCGGGTCGACTGGCTGAGCGCGACCCGCTCGTGCGCCGCGTGCGCGATGAGGAACGGCGGCTCGGAGCCGTCCACCTGCGCGAGGGGCGAGGCGGCGGTCGCGGAGGGGCAGGAGGCCAGGTCCGCGCAGTCGAGGTAGCTGCGCACGGCGGCCGCGACTCCGACCACCGGGTCGTCGTCGGCGAGGCCGGCGGCGCTGAGATCGGAGGGACCGCTCAGGTCGACCACGGCGGCCAGGCGCGACGAGGTCGACGGCAGCGTGCCGAGCAGAGAGGCGAGGTTGCCGCCGGCCGAGCCGCCGAAGGCCGCCACCCGCTCCGGATCGATGCCGAAGCGCGCGGTCTGCTCCGGCTCGAGCAGCCAGTCGAGGGCGGCCGTCACATCGTCGAGCTGCGCGGGGAACACGGCGGCGGGCGCGAGGCGGTAGTCGACCGAGACGGCGACGAACCCCTCCGATCCGAGCCACTGGCAGATCGGACGCCAGTTCGCGTCGGCCTTGCCTCCACGGGCCCAGCTGCCGCCGTGCACGACGAGGACGGCGGGCCGCGGCTCCGCCGACGGGGCAGGGGAGGAGCAGACGTCGGCGCTCTGCCCGGTGCTCGCGTCGTAGACGACGTCGGCCGTCACGCTCACGCCGGACCAGTCGGGTGCGGGTGCCGCTCCGAGCGCCTGCGCCACCGGCTCCGAGACGGGAGTGGTGCTCGCGCAGCCCGAGAGGAGGAGTGCGAGGGCGGCCAGGACCGCGGCGACGCGTCGCGGGGATCGGGTGGGCTCGCGCATGAGTGCGATCAGCGTACGGGGTGCCCGGCGCCCCGGATGCGGCACCCCCGCGATCAGGGGGTGCCGGGCTCGCGCTGCAGCCGGACCAGGACGACCCCCGCGAGGATCAGCGCGCCGCCGCCGAACTGGATCGGCGCAGGCAGCTCGCCGAGGATCAGCCACGCGGCCGCGATCGAGAACAGCACCTCCGTCAGCCCGACGAAGGAGGCGATCCGCGTGCCGAGACGGCGTCCGCCCTCGATCCCGAGCAGATACGCCAGCACCGTCGACATGCCGAGGATCACGCCCGCGGGGAGGAGCCAGCTGACCTCCGCTCCGACGAACACCACCTCTCCGAACGTCGCGCGCAGCGGTGTGACGCCGAGCGCCCCGAGTGCCAGCAGGATCGCGGCGCCGACCGTCATCGCCCCCGCCGTCAGCGCGATCGGCGGCAGCTCCGGATCCACTCGACCGGCGATGACGTAGTAGACGCACAGGCCGAGCGAGGCGGTCAGCGCCCAGGCGATGCCGACCAGCTCGGGGGTCGACTCGCCGGACAGGTCGAGCACGAGCACCAGGCCGCCGAGCGCGAGCGCGGAGCCGGCGAGGGTGAAGCGGCCGGGGTGCCGGCGGGTGCGCGCCCAGGCGAGGAGGACGAGGAACACCGGCGCGAGGTACTCGATCAGCAGGGCGACGCCGACCGACATGTGCTCGATCGCGCTGTAGAAGCAGAGCTGCGCGGCGATCACGGCGAAGACTCCGTAGAGGGCGATCGTGCCGAGGTTGCGGCGGAGCACGGGCCAGCGGCCGCGGAGGGACAGGACCGCCGGGATCGCGAGGATCAGGGCGGCGCCGCCTGCGCGCCAGAGGACCGCGGACGCCGGCGTCCAGCCCGCCTCGAGGAGCGGCTTCACGAACGGCCCGCCCAGACCGAACGCCGCCGACGCGGCCAGCGCCGCGACGAGGCCGGAGCCGAGGCGCCGTGCAGGCGCGGGCGCGCTCGCGGCGGGGAGGGTGACGGCAGCAGTGCTCTCGGCGGTCATGGCCGGCTCCTTCAGGAGTCAAAAGGATTACACTCGTGACAGCGAGCTGATCGCACACTACTGAGCCGCACTGTCAGGAGTCAACATGGTGTTCGCCTATGACGTCGAGGCGTCGCTCACCTCCACCGCCACCCTCGTCAACACGCTCCCCGAGCTGTCGCCGTCCGGCGAGGACGAGATGGCGACGATCGAGCAGCTGGACGACTTCCTCCTCGAGAACCGGTACACGGGCAGCCGCGACGGATCGGCCGAGGAGCTGGAGGCCGTGCGGGCGTCCCGCTCCTCCCTCCGCACCCTCTGGCTCACGCGGGCCGAGGAGGACCTCGTCCCCGTCGTCAACGGGATGCTCGACTCCGGCCGCGCGCTCCCGCAGCTGGTCCGGCACGGACCCTACGGCTGGCACCTCCACGCGACGCGCGACGAGAGCCCGCTCGCCACGCGCATCCTGGTCGAGGCCGCCATGGCGTTCGTCGACGTGATCCGCGGCGACGAGCGCGAGCGGATCCGCGTCTGCGCGGCGGAGGACTGCGAGGCGGTGCTCGTGGACTTCTCCCGCAACCGCTCGAAGCGCTACTGCGACACGGGCAACTGCGGGAATCGCGCGAACGTGGCCGCGTACCGGGCCCGGCGGGCGTCGCAGTAGCGGACGGGCGGTCGTTGCGCGCGGGCTCGCGCGTCGGTGGTGCTGCGGCTCGGGGCCGGGGGGCTGTATGCGGGGCGACTCCGCGGGGGACCGGTTGCGGAGGTGCGCGGCTCCCGGGCTTCGCGGCTCGCGACCTGAGCGGCTCCCGACCTGGGCGGCTCCCGACCTGAGCGGCTCCTGGCCGCACGTCTCCCCGCCCTAGCCAGGCTCCGGGGCCGCGTGTAGACTCGCTCGGTCGGCTCTTGACACCGTGCGTTCGCGTGCGGATGGGTTTGTTAGTCAAGTGGGCCGAGTCTCCGACAGTCGTCGTGAGACGAATCACATGTGTGAATCGGCCCCGGTCAATGACTCGCCCGGGTTCTCCCCCTGCTGCCCCGCAGCAGTCCAGCGCACGGACGCCCCTCACGACGGGGCTCCTCCGGCGTCGCCTCCTCGCGCACGACCTGAACCCAGGAAGAACTGCCATGCCCAAGAACAAGAAGCCCGCCGGCGGACGTCCGGCCAAGAACTTCGAGCCCAACCGCTTCGGCGCCTCGAGCGGCAAGTCCCAGCTCGGCGGCCGCTCGCGCTTCCCCGGCGCCAAGCCGGGCTCGCGCAGCGAGGGCCACCGCGGCTTCCGCGCCGTCGACGAGAACGCCCCCAAGAAGGCGCGCTGGAACGCCGACGAGCGCGCCGAGCGGGCCACCGAGCGCGCTGATCGGCCCGCCCGCGGGAACGACCGCGACGAGCGGCCCTCGCGCGGCTTCGACCGCGATGCGCGTCCGGCCCGCTCGAACGACCGTGACGATCGTCCGGCGCGTTCCTACGGGCGCGATGAGCGTCCCGCGCGTTCCTTTGACCGGAGCGACCGTCCGGCCCGTTCCTTCGACCGCGATGCGCGTCCGGCCCGCTCGAACGACCGTGACGATCGTCCGGCGCGTTCCTACGGGCGCGATGAGCGTCCGGCGCGTTCCTTCGACCGGAGCGACCGCCCGGCCCGTTCCTTCGACCGTGACGCGCGTCCGGCCCGCTCGAACGATCGCGACGATCGTCCGGCCCGTTCCTACGGGCGCGATGAGCGTCCGGCGCGTTCCTTCGACCGGAGCGACCGTCCGGCCCGTTCCTTCGACCGTGACGCGCGTCCGGCCCGCTCGAACGACCGCGACGATCGTCCGGCCCGCTCCTACGGACGCGATGACCGTCCGGCCCGCACCGGCGACCGCGACGAGCGCCCCTCGCGCGGCTACGACCGCACCGAGCGTCCCGCCCGCTCGTTCGACCGCAGCGACCGTCCGGCCCGCTCCTTCGACCGGGACGCGCGTCCCTCGCGCGGCCACGACCGCGGCGACCGCCCGACCCGCTCGTTCGACCGCGACTCCCGGCCCTCGCGCCGCGACTCCGGCTCGGACTTCTACCCCAGCCGCGACGCCCGTGCGCCGCACCAGGCCGACGACGTCGTGCTCGAGCGCCTCGAGGCGACGGCCACGCTCGCCGTCGACGTCGAGGGCGTCACCTTCGGCGACCTCGGCCTGGGCGGGAACATCGTCCGGATGCTGACCGAGCTCGGAGCGGCCGCGCCGTTCCCGATCCAGGCCGCGACCATCCCCGAGGTGCTCGCCGGCAAGGACGTCCTCGGACGCGGCAAGACCGGCTCCGGCAAGACCATCGCCTTCGGCGCCCCCGTCGTCGAGCGCCTGATGGAGAACAACGGAGCGAAGGGCCGCAAGCCGGGCCGCGCTCCGCGCGCGCTCATCCTCGCGCCGACCCGAGAGCTCGCCATGCAGATCGACCGGACGATCCAGCCGATCGCCCGCTCCGTCGGCCTGTTCACGACGACCATCTACGGCGGCGTCCCCCAGTACAAGCAGGTCGGAGCCCTCCAGCGCGGAGTCGACATCGTCATCGCGACGCCGGGCCGCCTCGAGGACCTCGTCGAGCAGGGGCGCCTCGACCTCTCGAACATCACCATCACGGTGCTCGACGAGGCCGACCACATGTGCGACCTCGGCTTCCTCGAGCCGGTGCAGCGCATCCTCCGCCAGACCGCCGACGGCGGCCAGCGGCTGCTGTTCTCGGCCACGCTCGACAAGGGCGTCGCGACGCTCGTCGACGAGTTCCTGGTCGAGCCGAGCGTCCACGAGGTCGCCGGCGAGGACCAGGCGTCCTCGACCATCGACCACCGCGTGCTCCTGATCGAGCACCGCGACAAGGCCGAGATCATCGAGCAGCTCGCCGCCCGCCAGGGCAAGACGCTGATCTTCGCCCGGACCCGCGCGTTCGCGGAGCAGCTCGCGGAGCAACTCGACCACGCGGACATCCCCGCGACGAGCCTCCACGGCGACCTCAACCAGTCGCGCCGCACCCGCAACCTCGCGCTGCTCACCAGTGGACGCGTCGACGTGCTGGTCGCGACCGATGTGGCCGCGCGCGGCATCCACGTCGACGACATCGACCTGGTGATCCAGGCCGACGCTCCCGACGAGTACAAGACGTACCTCCACCGCTCCGGCCGAACCGGCCGCGCGGGCAAGACGGGCACGGTCGTGACGCTCATCACGCGCAACCGCCGCCGCCGCATGGAGGAGCTGCTCGACCGTGCCGAGATCGAGGCCGAGATGATCGAGGCCCGCCCCGGCGACCGCGTCCTGCGCGAGATCAGCGCCCCGGCCGAGTAGCCGCCGACCGCACGACGACGAGGCGCGGACCCCTGCATCGGGGTCCGCGCCTCGTGTCGTTCGTGGTGGGTGCTGTGGTGCGGCGTGACGGCGAGTGCCGGGTCGTGGTGACCCTCCGACTCCGCACTGCGCAGGGCTCCGCGCTGTGCGGCTTCCCGTGGGGCGGCGCTGCGTTGCGCGGCTCTGTGCTGGACGGCTCTGCAGTGCCCGGCTTCGCGGAGGGCTTCCGCACGCACGAACGCCGAAGGGCGGACACCGCGAGGTGCCCGCCCTTCGGCGTGTTCACCGGCCGGAGCCGGTGAGGGGAATTAGCTGGCCGGGGGGGTCAGCACGGTGTCGATGAGGTAGACGGTCGCGTTGGCGGTCTGGACGCCACCGCAGATGACGGACGCGTCGTTGACCTTCAGGTCGTCGCCGGAACCGGTGACGGTGAGGTTGCCGCCCTGGACGGTGGCGTGGTCGCCAGCGATCGCGTCAGGGGCGATCTGGCCGGGGACGACGTGGTAGGTCAGGATCGAGGACAGCGTGGCGGCGCCCTCGGGGGTCTTGAGGGAGTCGACGGTCGCGGCGTCGAGCTTGGCGAACGCGTCGTCGACCGGGGCGAAGACGGTGAACTCGCCGCTGTTCAGCGTGTCGACGAGGTTGACGTCGGGGTTGAGGCCACCGGAGACCGCAGCGGTCAGGGTGGTGAGCAGCGGGTTGTTCGACGCGGCGGTCGCGACGGGGTCGAGCGACATGCCCTCGACCGAGCCGGCGCCGTCCGGGACCTGCTCGGCGTAGGCGGCACAGCCGGGACCGACGAGGTTCGCGGCCGGGTCCATGGTCGCCATGGGGGTCGAGGAGGCGGAAGCCGACGAGGTGGCCATCGGGGTCGACATCTCGGTCGCCGCGTCGCTGGCGGCGGTGGTCGAGCCGCTTCCGCTCGAGCAGGCGGTGAGGCCGAGGGCGGCGGTGCCCAGCAGGGCGAATGCGGCGAGGGCGGAACGCTTGGTGGATCGCATGGGATTACTCCTTCGTGAGACGGCCCCCACGTGATGCGGAGGACCTGTTCTGTGTGGACCGTGTCGCGGCCGTTGACATGTGTTCGGAGCCCTCCCTGCGGGGGTTTGGATTTCTTTCGGTGATCTAGGTAACGGCTTCGTAACGGCAGGGAACCGGGACGGCGGGTGGCTGCTCCGCCGCGTCGATTACCCTGGAGACGTCGCGCGCATGCGTCGACGTGACGACGAGAGGACGGGCGAGTGCAGACCCGAGGCGCACGAGTGGCTCGCGGCGTCGCCGCCGCTCTCGCCGCGACCGCCACGGCCGCCGCTTCCCACACGCTCGCGGGCGCCGAGACCCCCGCTCCTGCCGTGCTCGCCCTCGCCGCGGCGTTCGCCGTCGTCGTCTGCGTCCTCCTCTCGGGGCGCCGTCTGTCCCTTCCCCGGCTGACGCTCTCCGTGCTCCTCAGCCAAATCGCGTACCACGGCCTCTTCCTCATCACGGGCAGTGGTGGGGAGGTGAGCGTGGTCGGGACGACGGGCACCGGCGCGCACTTCCACGACGGATCGACCATCGAGCTGATCGCCGGCGGAGGCGGACACGCGGCTCACGCTCCGGTGATGCTCGTCGCCCACCTCGCTGCGGCTGCCTTCACGATCGCGGCGTTCCGGTACGGCGAGCGCCTCTTCTGGACGCTGGGAGAAGGCCTCCAGCGCGTCGTCGTACGGATCGTCGCCCGCGCGTCCGCGGTCGCGCTCCCGTCGGCCCCCGGCGTCTCGATGACGGGCACCCCCGAGCCGCGGGCGCCTCGATCCCTCGACGCGGTCCTCTCGATCCTCCGGCACCGCGGGCCGCCGCTGCGGGTCCTCCGCGCCGCCTGACGCTCCTCCCGTGCGGGAGTGGCTCCGGTCGGCGCCTCCGCACGCACCGCGGACCCGCGCTGCGTCCAGAACTCCCGGCCCCGCGCCGGATCTCCCCCGAGGACACGACCGTCATGACCCGTTCTTCTTCTTCTTCTTCCTTCTCGCGGCTCCGCCTCGTCGGCAGCGGCGCACTCGTCGCCGCCGGATCGATCGCGCTCGCTGTCGCCGCGCCCACGGCGGCCAGCGCCCACGTGACCGCGGCGGCGAGCAGCACCGCCGCCGGCTCGTACACGGTGGTGACGTTCTCGCTGGCCCACGGCTGCGAGGGCTCGCCGACGACGGGACTCACGATCACGATGCCCGACGGCATCAACTCGGTCAGCCCGACGATCAACCCGAACTGGGACGTCGTGAAGAACGAGGTCGCGATCGCCGACCCGGTCACCGACTCCCACGGGAACACCGCGACCAAGCGGGTCTCGGACGTGGTCTACACGGCGAAGACGCCCCTCGCCGACGGCTACCGCGACACTGTCGCCCTCCAGCTTCAGCTCCCCGAGGACGCAGCCGGCTCCACCCTGGAGTTCCCCGTGCTGCAGACGTGCGAGACCGGCAGCACCGCCTGGGACCAGCCGACCGTCGACGGCCAGGACGAGCCCGAGCTGCCCGCTCCCACCGTCGCGGTGACCGCGGCGGAAGCGGGGTCCGGCCACGGGGGCGGACACGACGACGACGGCGACGGTGACGACGCGGTCGCGACCACCGCCTCGGCGACGACGGCCACGAGCGGCGACGACGTGCTCGCCCGCATCCTCGGAGTCGGCGGGCTCGTCGTCGGCGCGGTCGGCGTGGCCGTCGGGCTCGCCTCCCGCCGCCGCGGACCCCGGGCGTCGGCGTGACCCGTCGGAAGGCCCTCGTCGCCGCGACCGCGATCGGGCTGCTCGGCTCGATCGCGGTGGCGGCGCCCGCCAGCGCGCACAACTACCTCGTCTCGACGACTCCAGCTGCGGACTCGACCGTGACGGAGCAGCCGGGAACGCTGGTGCTGACGACGAACGACGACCTGCTCGTCCTCGGGACGGACGGAACGGCGGCGGCTCTGCGCGTCGTCGGGCCGGACGGGCTCTACTACGGCGACGGCTGCGTCAGCGTCGTCGGGCCGGAAGCGTCGATGCCGCTCGAGCTCGGCGCGGCGGGGGAGTACGAGGTGACCTGGCAGGTCGTGTCCACCGACGGGCACCCCGTGTCGGGCCAGTACGCGTTCGACTGGGCGCCGTCCGACGGGACCGCGCTCGCCGAGGGGTCGGACTCGGTCCCGGACTGCAACGGCACCGTCGCGGTCTCAGGAGGACAGGCCGAGTCCGCCGACGAAGCGCAGGCGACGTCCGGATCGGACCCGGCACTCCTCGGGGACGTCCTGTGGATCGGCGGCGCTCTCGCCGCGGTCGCCGCCGCCATCGGAGTGACGCTCCTCGTGCTGCGACGGCGACCCCGCGACTGAGGCTCGTGACCCTCCTGTGACGACGGCCGGTCAGTTCAGGAGGCTCGCGAGGGGCCCTTCACCGAGACCGGTCAGGACGGCCGCCGCGTCCTCGTAGACGGCGACGGCCCCAGCCTCGCCGAGTTCGTGCTCCGAGGTTCCGCCGGAGAGGACTCCGACTGTTGCCAGGCCCGCGCGCTCGGCGGCCAGGACGTCCCAGGTCGCGTCGCCGACCATGACGGCGCGGTCGACGGAGACGCCCGCGCGGTCGAGCGCGATCGAGATCAGGTCGGGTGCTGGCTTGGCGGTGGAGACGTCGGCGCCGCTGGTGACAGCGTGGACGGAGCCGCCGAAGTCGAGGACGTCGAGAAGCACGTCCAGCTCGTTCTGCGGTGCCGAGGTGGCGAGGACGACGTGGACGCCTCGACCGACGAGCGTCGCGATGAGCTCGCGAGCTCCCGGGAGTGGAACGATGCGTGCTGTCGTCTCGGCGTAGTTCTTGGTGTGCAGCGACTTCACCAGTGCGCGCTGCTCCTCCTTCACGTCGTCCTCGAGGAGCATGTCGAGCAGCTCCGACGAGTCTGCGCCGATCGCTCGTTGGATGCGCCAGGCGGGCACGACGAGGTCGGCCTGCCAGAAGGCGCGCGACCACGCCTCGACGTGGAGGAAATTCGTGTCGGCGAGGGTCCCGTCGATGTCGAAGAGCACCGCCGAGGTCCCCGTCGTCGCGTCTTTCCTGGCCTTCGTTCCTGCCATGTCGCTGCCCCTCTTGTCGCTTCCGCGCCTATCGGCCCGTGCCGTCCACGCTACGCGGGCGCGCCGAAGCGGGCCCGCCCCTTGACCTGCCCGTCCACGCCACCCGACCTGCCCCTTGTCACGCCCCGCCGGTCCCGGTCGGATCGTGTCCGCCCTCCGTCCCGTTCCCCGGCTCCCCGGGCCGGGTGACATGCTGCCGTCCCGTCGGGCTCGTCCAGTGCAGCGTGCCGTCCGGCTCCTGCCGGTGGGTCCACCCCGTGGTGTGGCGGAGCCGGTGGTGGTGTCGGCAGAGGTGTGCGAGGTTGTCGACCGACGTGGTGCCTCCGTGCTGCCAGTCGTTCGTGTGGTCGACGTCCGCGTGGCGGGTGCTGCGGGTGCATCCCGGGAACCGGCAGGTGCCGTCGCGGTGCTGGAGGTGGCGACGCAGGTCCGCCGGCACTCGGTAGGAGTCGCGTCCGACGGAGAGGACCGCTCCGCTCTCCGGATGGGTGAGCAGCCGCGTGAACGAGGGAGCACCTGCTGCGAGACGCCGCGCGGTCTCCGGATCGACGGGTCCGTATCCGTCGAGGACGGCGGGCTGGTCGGAGCGCCCGAGGAGGGTCAGTGCAGGCACGGTCACCGCGACTTCGGCGCGCACTCCCGCAGGCATCGACGTGCCGTCTCCCTCGGCCGATGTCTCCCCGTCGACCAGCAGCGCAGCGGCGATGTCCGCGCGGAGCTGGCCCAGCGTCCGCTCCTCGTCCGGCAGATCCGCGAGGGAGCGGGCGGCCCGGTCGATCCTGTCCATCGCGCCGAGCACATCGGGAGCTGCGGTGTAGAGGTGCAGGATCGCCATCCCGTCGTCGAGGCCCTCCACCCAGAGCGCGCGACGACGGGCGCAGTCCCGATGACGTTCGCTGAGCGTCTGCGGGTGCAGCCGTTCCCGGAGCGACCGGAGGGCGCGTCGCAGCTGGGGCGGCGTGCAGGCGACCGCGATCGTCGCGGCCTCCTCGTCGAAGCGCCCACGGGCCTCAGCCGGGACGTCGATTGCTCCTCGCACCACGAGTCGCGCGTGCTCGGGGGAGAGCGCTCCGTCCGCGAGTGCGCGCAACGTCGCCGGGAGGTCGTTCACCAGCAGGCGCGCCTCGTCGACCAGTGCAGAGGCGTGCGCCTCCGAGACCCGGAGTTCCGTCGCGAGCTCCGCGATCAGCGCCCGGTGCGCCGCCTCCGCCCGATCCACCTGCACCTGGACGTGCTCGCCGACGAGCGCCGCCGGTGCCGCCATCGCGAGGCGGCGTGCCTCCTCGATCGCCCGGTACCGGGATGCTTCGACGGCAGAGCGCTCGGCGTGCCGTGAGCCGGCGAGCGCGAGCGCCTCCGTGAGTGAGTCGTCTACTGTCGCCGATTCCTTCATGCCCTGATCTCAGCGGACGAAGTCTCGTCGTGGACCTCGGGACCGCCGTTCCATCGGACAGCATCGCGAAGAGCCGCCTGTGGAGGAGCGTTCCCGCCCCCTCACACCTTCCGCGGCACCGTGAACACGGTCTCCACTCCGGCCGAGTACAGCACCGAGTCCGGCGCGCGCGTCGCCAGCCCGGGGAAGCCCGCGGCGTCGAGCAGCCCGTCGTCGAGCGCCAGCAGCTCCGCGCGGCGCAGCGGCCACGGCCGGTGCAGGTTGCGGCCGTACCAGGTGGAGCCCAGGTGGCGCTCGTGGTAGGCCCAGCGTGCAGTGAGGAACGAGGCGAGCGGGTCCTCGCCGACCGGGTCGCCCGGGCGGACGACGATCCGGGAGCGGGCGGCCGAGTCCGAGTGCCGGATCGTGTCGTAGATCACCGCGCCGTGGCGGTGCTCGATGCTCATCCGGGCCCAGCGGTAGGGGAGCCCGAACACCGCCTGCGCGGTGAGCACGGGAAGGAGGTGGGAGGCGTCGAGCGAGACGAACACGACTCCGCGTCGTCCCTGCTCGTCGACGGAGTAGAGCCGGACGTTCACCTCGGGGAAGGTGCCGAGCCAGGGCACCCGCGGGCCGCCGAGGAAGGCCGTCCGCGAGAGCCGGAACGGGATCAGGCCCACCCAGGAGGAGCCGTCGTGCTCGTCGGGCCTCGTCCCGGCCGGGAGGTGGGGCGCCACCAGGGCGGGGTCGACCCGCCAGTGCAGGAACGTCGCCTCGGTCCAGCGCTGCTTCAGGATGCGCGGTCCGCCGAGCGCGGGCGCGGAACGGGTGACGGGTTCGACGGAGCTCACGCGCCCATCGTGCTCCGGTGTGCTGCGAGCTCGCCCGTGCAGGCGCGCTCAGCGGCGCGCGGCGAGGGCCTTCAGTGTCTCCAGCACCAGGGCCACCGGTGCGGAGGAGGCGGCGGAGTTCCGCACGACGGCCTCGAGGGAGCGGACAGGCCGGGGACGGACGACGGGCACGGCGCGGACGCCGTCCGGCAGGCGGTGGGCCGCGAGCTCCGGCAGGACCGTCACGCCCATGCCCGCGGCGACGAACGCGGCGGCGGTGATGTGGTCGTTGGCCTGGACGTGGAAGGGCGGCGCGAACCCGGCGGCGGCGCAGGCCTCCACGACGTTCCGGCGGCACCAGCCGGTGGGCAGGTCGTTGTCGACCCAGCGCTCGTTCGCGAGCTCGGCGAGGTCTATCTCGCTCCGTGAGGCGAGCGGATGACCGTCGGGCAGGACGACGAGGTAGGGGTCGTCGAGGAGGTGGTGCGCCGTGAATCCGGGGGCGGTCGGCTCGGAGGAGGCGACGAGGAGCTGCACGTCGGGGCGCGCTCCGAGGTCGTCGTCGAGCTCCTCTCCCAGGCGCAGATCGAGGGCGAGGCCGGGAAACGCGGCGGTCAGCCGGCGGGCGACCTCCGGCATCCAGGCGCTGCCGACGGAGGCGAAGTACGTCACCGAGAGGCGGCCGGAGCGGCCCTCGCGCAGCTCCTCCACCACGGCCTCCGCTTCGGCGAGGCGCTCGAGGACGCGGTCCGCCTGGGCGGCGAGGGCGCGTCCGGCTGGGGTCGGGCGGACGCCGCGGCCCACCCGCTCCAGCAGGGTCAGTCCCGTCTCGCGCTGCAGAGCGGAGAGGTGCTGGCTGACGGCGGAGGACGTGTAGCCGAGGCCGGAGGCGGCTCCCGCGATCGAGCCGGAGGCGACGACGGAGCGGAGGATGCGGAGCCGGTGCACGTCGAGCATGAGACGACCGTACAGTCCGGCTGAACGATCCGACAGTGAACGGAACTGGTGCTGAATCCCCGGCGGCGCCACGATGGCCTCATGACCGACGTCTCCTCCTCCGCCCCGCCCTCCACGAGGGACGCCCTCCTGCTGTGGGGCGCGATCGCGGTCACCGTCCTGCTCTGGGCGTCGGCCTTCGTCGGCATCCGCGCCACGACGGAGGACTTCGGCCCGGGCGCGCTGACCCTCGGCCGCATCGTGGTGGGGTCGCTCGCGCTCACGGTGGTGCGCGTCGTCCTCACCGCCCGGAGGCGCCGCTCGGAGGCGGCTCCGGATCCGCGCACGGCGGTCCCGCGCGGGCGCCTCCTCCTGCTCGTGCTGGGCTGGGGGGTCGCCTGGTTCGCGGTCTACAACCTGGCGTTGAACGCTGCGGAGCGGCACGTCGACGCGGGGACGGCGGCGCTGCTGGTGAACATCGCGCCGATGATCACCGCCGTGCTCGCCGGGCTGCTGCTGGGGGAGGGGTTCCCCCGCCGTCTCCTCGCCGGGATGCTCGTGGCGCTGACCGGCGTCGCGGTGATCGCGTTCTCCACCTCCACCGGGCAGTTCGACATGATCGGCGTCGCCCTCGGCCTGGTCGCCGCCGTCGTCTACGGCAGCGCGGCGACCCTGCAGAAGCGCCTGCTGGGCCGGATCGACGCGCCGACGATGACCTGGCTCGGCTGCCTCGCCGGCACGGTCGCGTGCCTGCCCTTCGCCCCGGAGCTCGTCGAGGCGCTCGCCGCCGCTCCGCTCTCCTCGATCCTGGCCGTGGTCTACCTCGGGATCTTCCCGACTGCCGTCGCCTTCACGACGTGGGGGTACGTCCTCGCGCGCTCCAGCGCGGGTCGCACCGCGGCGTCCACCTACGCGGTGCCCGCGGTGGTCGTGCTGCTGTCCTGGCTCGTCCTGGGCGAGACCCCGCCGCTCGCCGCGCTGCTCGGAGGCGCGCTCGCCCTGGCCGGAGTCGCGGTGGCGACGCTGCGGAGGCGCCCGAAGGCGGTCTGACCGGCGGCGGACGCTCCTCCACAGCCGCCCGATCGCGTCGAGTCCTCGGACGAGGCGGCTCGCGGGGATCCCGCGGGAGGGCCCGGGATATGCTGGGCGGACGTTCATCCCAGTCGGCGCCGAGCGCCAGGAACGGTGAGGATCCCGATGACCGAGGCCCTGCAGCCGCCCGTCCAGAACGCCCTCTCGCTCACGCCTCCGGAGCCGGTGGCAGCGGTGCCGACCACCTCGGCGCCGTCGATCGCGCCGAAGGTGCCGGAAGCCGCCCTGCCCGGCCTCGAGGCGAAGGTCGACGGCTACCTCGACACGCTCCTGGCGACGGAGTCCCGCAGCCCCGAGTTCGCGACGCGGGCCAACGACATCCGCACGATGGGCGACGCCGACATCCGCTCGGCCGCCGACTCGTCGAACCGGCTGCTGAGCACGCCGGTGCGCGCCCTCCAGGAGGGCGGGCTCTCCGAGGGGTCGACCATCGGCAAGACGCTGCTCGAGCTGCGCCGCACGGTGGAGGATCTGGACCCGTCCGAGGACAACCTGCAGAAGAAGATCCTGGGCTTCATCCCGTTCGGCAACAAGATCACCGACTACTTCCGCCGCTACGAGAGCGCCCAGTCGCACCTGAACGCGATCATCCAGGCCCTGTACGACGGGCAGGACGAGCTGCGGAAGGACAACGCGGCCCTGAATCTCGAGAAGCAGAACCTCTGGGAGACGATGACCCGTCTCAACGAGTACATCTACGTCGCCGAGCGGCTCGACGTGAAGCTCTCGGCGAAGATCGCCGAGCTCGACGCCACCGACCCGGAGCGGGCGAAGGCGCTGCGCGAGGACGTCCTCTTCTACGCGCGCCAGAAGCACCAGGACCTGCTGACCCAGCTGGCCGTGTCGATCCAGGGCTACCTCGCGATCGACGTCGTCATCAAGAACAACGTCGAGCTGATCAAGGGCGTCGACCGGGCGACGACCACGACCGTCTCGGCGCTGCGCACGGCGGTCATCGTGGCGCAGGCGCTCGCCAACCAGCGCCTCGTGCTCGATCAGATCACGGCGCTGAACACCACGACGTCCAACATGATCGAGGCCACCTCGCGCATGCTCGCCGACCAGTCGGCCTCGATCCAGTCGCAGGCCGCCTCGGCCACGGTCGGGCTGCCGCAGCTGCAGGCCGCGTTCGCGAACATCTACCAGACGATGGACTCGATCTCGGACTTCAAGATCAAGGCGCTCGACAGCATGGCCCAGACCGTCGGAGTCCTGCAGACCGAGACGGCGAAGGCCGGCGAGTACGTCGAGCGGGCCCGCCGCAGCAACTCGGACATCGACGCGACGTCCTCGCTCGATCTCGGCCGCTAGCCGATGGGCTGGTTCTCCCGACTGTTCACGGGTGCCCCCGCGGCGCCGGAGGAGACCGCGCCCGCTCTGCCGAGCGTCCCGACGAGCGAGGACATCCTCGCGGCGCTCGACAGGGTGGGCGCGCGGACGGAGGGCCGGGTGCCCGGCATCGTCGCGGCGCGCATCCAGCGGATCGACGAGACGGTCCGCGAGATGGTGCCCCGTCTCGACCGCCTCGGCGGGATGAGCCGTCAGGGCCACACCGTCGTCGCGACCGCGACCAGCTACCTCCCCGAGGCGGTGGAGGGCTACCTCCGCCTGCCGAGGGACTTCGCCGACCGCCGCGCCGTGCACAGGGGGAAGACCTCGCTGATGATCCTCTGCGACCAGCTCGACCTCCTCGGAGGCACGCTCGACCGCATCTCGGACGCCGTCTCGCGGCAGGACGCCTCGGCGCTGATCGCGCACGGGCAGTTCCTGGCCGAGAAGTTCACGGAGTCCTCGCTCTCCCCGAGCGGTCTCGACGCGCCTCCGCAGCCGGGAGCGCCGTCCGGATCCGGCTCGCTGACCCCGCCGAGCGCCTCGTGACCGCGCTCGCCCCGGCGCTGGACGCCCTCGTGCTCGCGGGGACGGCCGCCGGCCTCGACGCCGCGGCGGTCCGCGACGAGGGTGCGCGGCTGGCCGCCGCCGTCGCCGAGTCGATCCGCGGCGCCGGACAGGACTGGCTCGCCGCGACCGGCGCGACGGGCGGTCTGGAGGCGTTCTTCACCGCCGCCTCGAGCGGCCGGCGCTGGCGGTCGGGGCCGACCGATCAGCTGGCCGCCCTGGTCGGCGCGGGCTCGCACCACGCCTCCGCCTACGCTCGCGCTCTGACCGAGGTCGTCTCGGCGGCCAGCGCTCTCGGCGACCCGGGCATCGGCGGCATCGCCTCCGCCTCCGCGACCGCCGCGGCCCAGCTCTCCGCCGTCCCGGGCGCCCGGGGCGCCGCTCCGACGACGAGCGGAGGAGTACCGCACACGACCGGCCGGACGCCGGACGGTGCCGCGAGCGCCGACCTGCCGACCGGTCTGCCCGCCGGCGTGCCCGGGGTCGACGAGATCCTCGAGCGCCTCCGCCGGACCGAGCACGACGGTCCGCAGGACGAGCCGGCGCCCGCCGCCGCTCCCGCCGCGGAGCCCGCCTCCGAGCCGGAGCCGCTCGACCCGCCGGAGTCCATCGACGACCTGCTCGCCGAGCTCGACGCGCTGATCGGCCTCGACCGGGTGAAGAGCGAGATCAAGCGCCAGACGCAGCTGCTCCGGATCGACACCCTGCGCCAGGCCGCCGGACTCAGCACGCCCACGCTCACCCGCCACCTCGTCTTCACGGGGAACCCCGGCACGGGCAAGACGACGGTGGCGCGGCTGGTCTCGCGGATCTACCGCTCGCTCGGCATCCTCTCGAAGGGCGTGCTCGTCGAGGTCGACCGATCGGAGCTGGTGGCCGGCTACCTCGGGCAGACCGCGACGAAGACCGCGGAGGTGATCGCCTCCGCTCGCGGCGGCGTCCTCTTCATCGACGAGGCCTACGCGCTCGCGCTCGACCAGTACGGCGCGGAGGCGGTCACCACCCTCGTGAAGGACATGGAGGACCACCGCGGCGACCTCGTCGTGATCGTCGCCGGCTACTCCGGGCCGATGCAGGGCTTCCTCGACACGAACCCGGGACTCGCCAGCCGCTTCTCGACCACGATCGACTTCGCCGACTACTCCGACGACGAGCTCTCGGCGATCTTCGGCCGCCTCGCCGCCTCCGCGGACTTCGAGCCGACGGAGGAGGCGCTCGCCGCGTTCGCGGGCCTCGCCTCGGCGCAGCAGCGCACGGAGGCGTTCGGCAACGGGCGCTGGGTCCGCAACGTCCTCGACGCGGCGATCGCCCGGCACGCCTGGCGGCTCCGCGACGTGGAGGAGCCGACGCTCGACGAGCTGCGCATCCTGCTCCCCGAGGACGTGGTGGAGAGTCCCGAAGCCTCAAGCAGACCGGACGGGGACGGCGAGGACGACGAGGGCTCGGTCGCGGGCTCTGAGGAGGAAATCGGGCAGGCGGACGCCGCCCCGAGCGGCACGGCCGTCCCCGTCACCGACGACCCCGAGGAGGAGAGCCGTTGAGCACCGCACCCGCCGCGCCGCCCGCGCAGAGGATCCCCGAGCCGCCCCTCGTCCAGGTCGCCAACCGGCCGGCGCAGCGGAAGCCGTCGCTGCTGGCCCGCGCGACCGCGACCACTCCGAACACCCTGCGCCTCCTGCTCGCCCTGACGGCGCTGGCGGCGGTGCTGTTCGGCGTGTTCGCGCAGCAGGCAGGAGCGATGCAGGCGCGCGCCGCGACGACGGCCCGGGAGCAGTCGGCGCAGCTGCTCGGCGTGCAGAACGTCCGCACGCTGCTGGTGGACGCCAACGCGATCGCGGCCAACACCTTCCTCGTCGGCGGACTGGAGCCGACCGAGCTGCGGGCGTCGTACGTCTCGAGCCTCACCGGCGCCGCCTCCGCGATCGCCGGACTCTCGGCCGCCGACTCGGCGGACACCCGGGCCCTCGCCCGGGTCGCCAGCAGCATCACGACCTACAGCGGGCTGATCGAGCAGGCGCGAGCCAACAACCGGCAGGGCTTCCCCGTCGCCTCGGCGTACCTCGACCAGGCGTCGACTGCCCTCTCGGGAGACGGCGGCATCCTCGAGGACCTCGACGGGCTCGTCGACTCCGGCGCCGACCGGGTCGCGGCCGCCTACGACGCCGTCCGCTGGAGCGTCCTGCTCATGATCGGCTCGCTCGTGATGCTGGTCCTCCTCCTGGCGGCGCAGCTCTGGCTCGCCCGCCGCACGCACCGCTACCTCAACCGCCCGCTCGCCACGGGGACCGCCCTCCTGCTGGTCGTCGGCGTCGGCGGGGCGCTCGCCTACGGATCGGTCGCGGCGGACGCGGGGACGGCGCGGGTCGAGTCCTACCGCGAGGCGCTCACCGTGTCGAACGCGCTCATCGCCGCGAGCGACGCCAAGTCGCTCGAGAGCTTCACGCTGATCAAGCGCGGCTCCGGCGCCGCCCTCGAGGAGCGCTACACCCAGGCCGTCGACTCCGCCCGGGAGAAGCTCTCGGGCGACCTGCAGGACGAGCTGGCGAGGACACGGCTCGTCGACGAGTTCGGGCAGTGGCAGTCATTCCACGAGGAGATCCGCGCCGCGGACGACGCCGGGAACTGGGACCAGGCCGTCCGCGTCGCCACGATCACCGGGAACGGCACGCCGAACGACCTCTTCACCACCTTCTCCGACGACGCCCGCGACGTGGTGCAGGAGAAGGCACTGGCCGCCGCCACCACGCTCGACAGAGGTGCGGAGTTCGCGACCCTCGTCTCGTGGATCCTGCTGGCGGCGGGTCTCGCCGGAGCCGTGTTCGCCTGGCGCGGCATCGCCCAGCGACTGGAGGAGTACCGATGAACCGCCTGCGCGCCGCCGCCCTCGCCCTGGCCACCGCCGCGGCACTCGCCCTCACCGGCTGCACGACGGGGGCGGACGACCTCGGCACGCCCCTCGCCGCGGCGACCCCGACTCCGACGGCGAGCGCGACCGCTCCCGCCGCTCCGGCCGCGGCGGACTGCTCGCCCTCGGCGGTCACCTCCTACGCGCCGACCGGCGTGACCGACAGCACCAGGCTCGCGGAGATCCGCGGGCGCGGGACCCTGCGCGTCGGCGTCTCGGCCGACACCCTCCTGATGAGCGCCCGCAACCCGATCACGGGGGCGATCGAGGGCTTCGACGTCGACATCGCCCGCGAGGTCGCCCGGGCGATCCTCGGCAGCGACTCCATCGACTACGTCGTGATCACCTCCGCTCAGCGCCTCCCCGCGCTCACCGGCGGCGACGGCGCCCCGCAGGTCGACATGGTGGCCCGCACCCTCACGATGACCTGCGATCGCTGGAGCTCGATCGCCTTCTCGTCCGAGTACTACGACGCCGGCCTCAAGGTGCTCGTCTCCGACGACCCCGACGGCGTCCCGATCACGGGCATCGGCGACCTCGGCGGCGAGAGGGTCTGCGCGCCCAGCGGCACCACGACGCTCAGCCGCCTGGAGAACGACTACCCGGAGGTCGAGGCCGTCGAGGCCGCCACGCACTCGCAGTGCCTCGCCCTCTTCCAGGCCGGCGAGGTCGACGCCATCGCGGGCGACGACACGATCCTCGCGGGCTTCGTGGCGCAGGACCCGTACGCGAAGGTCGTCGGCGACGCCCTGAGCTCGGAGCCCTACGGCCTCGGCCTGCCCGCCGACGACCCCGACTTCGTGCGCTTCGTCAACGCCTCGCTCGAGAGCATCCGCAGCGACGGCCGCTGGCAGAGCATCTACGAGCGCTGGCTCGGGGTCCTCGGCGAGGCCTCGCCGCCGGCCCCGGTGTACGGCCGATGAGCACCGGTCTCGCGGAGGGGACCCCCGTCGCTCCGGGCCGGCTGGGGGAGGCCGCGCCGCAGCGCGAGCTCTTCGAGTACCTCGCCGCTCTCACCCGCTGGCTCCAGCGGACCACGCGCGAGCTCTCGCGGCTGGACGCCGCCGCGCTGGCGTCGCCGCAGGCCGAGAACTACACGGCCGACGTGGTGCTCGCCCAGTCGCTCCGCGAGTCCGTCACCAGGCGCCTCGCCGAGCTCGAGGCGGTCTGGGACTCCGGCCGCGTCGACGTCGTGGCGCGCGAGCGGATGTCGCAGCTGATCTGGGGCCGTCTCGACGCCTCCGGGAGCGGCGCGGTCTCGCTGGTGGAGGCGGTGCGCCTCTGCGACGCGGTCGTCGGCCAGCTGCGCTCCCGGCTCGAGCTCGACCCCAGCGGCACCGACGTCGCCGGGCGGATCGTGGGGGTGCGCGCCGAGATCGAGCGCTGCCGCGACCTCACCCGTGACGGCGGCGGCACGGTCGACCGCGAGCGGGCGGAGCGGGTCGCCGTGCTGCGGTCCCGCCTCGACGCGCTCGCCGAGCGGGCGGGCCGGGGAGCCGACGTGTCGGGGCCGCTCGGCCAGCTCGAGAGCGACTCCGCCCGGCTCGAGCGCGACCTGATCATCGCCGCGTCCGAGCGGCGCGGACTCGAGCGCGACCGCCGTCGGGCGCGCGAGCTGGCGGAGGCGGCCGAGCGACGCGAGGCGCCGCTGCGCGAGCTCGTGGCCCGCTGCCGCCGCGAGATCGCCGACCCGCCGCGGCTGGCCGTGCCCGACGTCTCCCGGCTGGGCGATCCTCCGTCCGACCGCGAGGCGCTCGACGCGCACCTCGCCCGCCTCACCGCCGTCGGCCGCGCGTTCGACGCGGTCGAGGCCGCCTACACCTCGCCGCTGCGCGAACGGGCCGCCCTCGGCTTCCGCCTCCGCGCGCTGCGGGAGCGGGCCGAGGGCAACGGCCGCGCTGCCACCGCCGTCGGCGTCGCGGCCGAGGAGGAGGTGCGCGCCGCCCTCGACGCGGTGCCCTGCTCCGTCCCGCTCGCCCGCCACCTGGTCGAGCAGTACGACGTCGTCACCCGCGACCTCCCGCACCCCGACCCCGCGCACCACCGGAAGGCCACCCCATGAACGGCGCCCCCTGCACCGCGACTCCCGGCTGCACCGGGACGATCGAGGACGGCTACTGTAACGTCTGCGGCCTGCCGCCCGAGGAGGGCGCCGCCGCCTCCGCGCCGACCGCGCGCCGCGCCGCTCCGGCCTCCCCGCCGGCCACCGCCTCCGCCGCCTTCGGCACCGGTTTCGTCGAGGGCACCCCCGGCGCCACGGCACCCGGCCCCGCGGAGGAGTCGGCCACCGCGCGCAGCACGCGCACATCCTCCGCCCGCCTCGCCACCGCCGCCCTCGGCTCCGCCCGCACGGCGCAGACCGGCTCGAAGGTCACCCGCCGCGTCGGCACCACCTCGACCCGACTGCGCGGCCCGAGGCTCGGCGCCGGGCTCACCACCGTCCCGTCCCGCCCGGCCGCCGACCCGATGGCCGCTCTGATGACCGAGGCGGTCCTCCCCGAGCGCAAGCGCTTCTGCTCGCACTGCGGCACCGCCGTCGGCCGCGGGCGCGACGGTCGGCCCGGCCGCACCGAGGGGTTCTGCCCCAACTGCCGCACGCCGTTCTCGTTCACCCCGCAGCTGGTGAAGGGCGACGTGGTCGGCGGCCAGTACGAGGTCGTCGGCTGCCTGGCCTACGGCGGCCTCGGCTGGATCTACCTCGCGCGCGACCGGAACGTCTCGGGGCGCTGGGTGGTGCTCAAGGGCCTGCTCAACTCCGGCGACCCCGATGCGTACGCGGCGGCCGTCACCGAGCGCCGATTCCTGGCCGAGGTCGAGCACCCGCTGATCGTCGAGATCTACAACTTCGTCCTGCACGACGGCGCCGGCTACATCGTGATGGAGTACGTCGGCGGGCCGAGCCTCAAGCAGATCCTGAAGGAGCGGCTGGACGCCAACGGCGGCGCCGCGGATCCGCTGCCGGTGGACCAGGCGCTCGCCTTCGTGCTCGAGGTCATGCCCGCCTTCGCCTACCTGCACGACCACGGCCTGCTCTACTGCGACTTCAAGCCGGACAACATGATCCAGGTGGGCGACCAGGTCAAGCTGATCGACCTCGGCGGAGTGCGCCGGATCGACGACGAGGACTCCGCCATCTACGGCACCGTCGGCTACCAGGCTCCGGAGGTCGCCGACCTCGGTCCCTCGGTCGCCTCCGACGTCTACACGATCGGCCGCACGCTGGCCTCGCTGGTGCTCGACTTCCGCGGCAACCAGACGACCTTCGTCGCCTCGCTGCCGCCGGTGTCGGAGACGCCGCTGTTCCAGCGCTACGACTCCTTCTACCGCCTGATCGCGAAGGCATGCGCTCCCGACCCGCAGGACCGCTTCGCCACGGTGGACGAGATGCGCGGCCAGCTGCTCGGAGTGCTGCGCGAGGTCGTCGCGACCGACCGCGGTCCCGGACACCCCGCGCTGCACTCGACGGAGTCGGCCCTGTTCGAGGCGCCCGTTGCCGACGTGGTCGACCGCGTCCCGCCGTGGGACGCGCTGCCGGCGCTCCGCCGCGACGAGTCCGATCCCGCCCGGTCGTGGCTCGCGGGCGTGAACGTCGCCGACCCGATCGTGCGCCTGCGCGCTCTCGCGCTCGCGCCCACCGTGACGGTCGAGGTGCGGCTCGCCCGCGCCCGGGCGGCGATCGAGGCGCAGCGCTGGGAGGAGGCGGCCCGCGCGACGGGCGAGATACTCACGGAGGACCCGTGGGAGTGGCGGGCGGTCTGGATGAGCGGCCTCGCCCAGCTCGCGCGCGGCGACGACATCGGGGCCCGCGCCTCCTTCAACACCGTCTACGGTCAGGTCCCCGGCGAGCTCGCCCCGAAGCTCGCGCTCGCCGCGGCGTGCGAGGCGAGCGGTGAGCCCGAGGTCGCCGAGTCCCTCTACGTGATCTGCGCCCGCGCCGACGCGAACTACACGGCACCCGCCGCCTTCGGTCTCGCCCGGGTGCGGCAGCTGCGCTCCGACCTCGACGGGGCGCTCGACGCGCTCGACATCGTCGCGCCCACGCGCTCCTCCTACTCCGACGCGCGCCGCCGCCGGGCGGAGCTGCTGGCGGAGTCGGGCCGCGGGCTGCCCGCGCTCTCGGCCGCCCTCACGAGCGTCGACTCCGTGTCGATCGACCAGCGGACCCGCCTCGAGCTCACGACCCAGGTCCTCGCCTCCGCCCTCGAGCTGGTGCGGCGCGACGGCCCGGCCGAGGGAGCGACCCTCGGCGGAGTCGAGGCGAACGAGGCCGCCATCCGCGACGGCCTCGAGGCCTCCTACCGCGCGCTCGCCGCCTCCACTCGCGAGCGCGACGAGCGCCTGCGCCTCGTCGACCGGGCCAACGAGGTCCGACGCTGGACGCTGACATGAGCGGCGCGCTGTCGACTCCCTGCCCGAACTGCGGCGAGCCGGTCACGACGGGCGACGCGTTCTGCGAGGCCTGCGGGACGCCGCTGATCGTCGCGGCCACCCCCTCCGCTCCGCCCGTCGCCGTCGGAGGATCCGCCGCCTGCGTCTACTGCGGGGGAGCGGTCGCCGAGGACGGCTACTGCGAGCAGTGCGGACGCCCCGCTCCGACCGAGCGCGAGCACTGGGCCGAAGCGCCGCACCCGCTGGTCGGCGGCGTCTGCGACCGCGGGCTCCGGCACCCGGCCAACGAGGACGCGATGGCGCTCGGGGCGACCACCGGCGCCGACGGCTCTCTGAGGACGGCGCTGCTCGTGGTCTGCGACGGGGTCTCCTCGACCCCCGACTCCGACAAGGCGTCGCTCGCCGCGGCCCGTGCGGCACTCAGCGCGCTGCAGGCCGAGGTCGGCGGGGAGAGCGCGGGAGCGGACCGCTGGCGCGCGCTGCTTCAGATGGCCACCGCGCGCGCCTCCGGAGCGATCGACGCGGCCGTGCCCGAGAAGCGGTCGAATCCGCCCTCGTGCACCTTCACCGCGGCGGTGCTGGACGGCGCGCTGCTCGTCACGGGCAACGTGGGCGACAGCCGCAGCTACTGGATGCCGGACGCGGGCGAGCCGCGGCAGCTCACGGTCGACGATTCATGGGCGCAGGAGCAGATCGCCTCGGGAGTGCCGCGGGAGCAGGCCGAGACGGCGCCCGACGCTCACGCCATCACCCGCTGGCTCGGCGCCGACGCGCACGACGAGGAGCCGCGGGTCGCCTCCGAGGAGCTGACCGAGCCGGGCTGGGTGCTGGTCTGCTCCGACGGGCTCTGGAACTACGCGTCCGCCGCCGAGGACCTCGCGCGCGTGCTGCGCGAGGCGCAGGAGAGGGTGGGCGCGGATCCGGTCACGCTCGCGGAGGCGCTGGTCGCCTGGGCGAACGAGCGCGGCGGGCACGACAACATCACGGCCGCGCTGGCGCGGTTCGACCCGGCGGGTGCGGCGGAGACTGCGGCTGAAGCGTCCGCTGCCGAGGTGAACGGTGAGGAGACCGGTACAGCCGAGCAGGATGCCGCCGACTCCGGTGCCGATCCCGATGGTGCGGAGCCGGACGCCGCGGAGCCGGACGCTGCCGGCGCCGGCGCCGCCGACCTCGGCGCTGCGGGCCCGAGCGCGGCCGAACCCGATGCTGCGGACCCGAGCGCGGCCGACCCCGCCGCCTCGAGCCCCGAATCGGCGAGGCCCTCGCCCGACGCCTCCCGTCCCACCGACTGAGCGCGCCGATCCGTCCAGACCACCCCGCCACCGCTGGACGGATCGGCACCCCCGCGGCCGTGGTCACGCCCCTACAGTCGTCGCCATGAGCATCGCCGAGCCCGCCACCGCCCTGTCCGTCGTCGGCCACTGGATCGACGGGGCTCCCTCCGACTCCTCGTCCGGCCGCACCGCTCCCGTCTACGACCCGGCGCTGGGAGTCGCGACCAAGGAGGTCGCGCTCGCCGACTCCGCCGAGGTGAACGCCGCCGTCGCCTCCGCGAAGGCCGCCTTCCCCGCCTGGCGCGACACGTCGCTCGCGAAGCGGCAGCAGATCGTCTTCCGCTTCCGCGAGCTCCTCGAGGCGAAGAAGCAGGAGCTCGCCGAGCTGATCACGTCGGAGCACGGCAAGGTCGTCTCGGACGCGCTCGGCGAGATCACCCGAGGCCAGGAGGTCGTGGAGTTCGCGACCGGTCTCGCGCACCACCTCAAGGGCGAGTACTCGGAGCAGGTCTCCACCGGCGTCGACGTCTACTCGACCAAGCAGCCGCTCGGCGTGGTCGGGATCATCTCCCCCTTCAACTTCCCTGCGATGGTGCCGATGTGGTTCTTCCCCATCGCCATCGCAGCCGGCAACACCGTCGTGGTGAAGCCCTCCGAGAAGGACCCGTCCCCGGCGATCTGGCTCGGCGCCCTCTGGAAGGAGGCCGGCCTCCCCGACGGCGTCTACACGGTGCTCAACGGCGACAAGCAGGCGGTCGACGGGCTGCTCGAGCACCCCGACGTGCGCTCGATCTCGTTCGTCGGCTCCACCCCGATCGCGCAGTACGTCTACGAGACGGGCACCCGCCACGGCAAGCGCGTCCAGGCCCTCGGTGGGGCGAAGAACCACATGCTGGTGCTCCCCGACGCGGACCTCGACCTCGTCGCCGATTCCGCCATCAACGCCGGCTTCGGCTCGGCGGGCGAGCGGTGCATGGCGATCTCGGTCGTCGTCGCGGTCGAGCCCGTCGCCGACGAGCTCATCACCAGGATCCAGGACAGGGCGTGGAAGCTGCGCATCGGCGACGGCCGCCGCGGCTGCGACATGGGCCCGCTGATCACCGAGGCGCACCGCGACAAGGTCGCCTCCTACATCGCGATCGCGGAGGAGGACGGCGCGGAGGTCGTCATCGACGGCCGCGGCATCGAGGTGGACGGCGACGCGAACGGGTTCTGGCTCGGCCCGACCCTGCTCGACAAGGTCCCCACGACCTCCCGCGCGTACACGGAGGAGATCTTCGGACCGGTGCTCTCCATCGTCCGCGTCGCCTCCTACGAGGAGGGCGTCGCACTCATCAACAACGGCGCCTTCGGCAACGGCACCGCGATCTTCACCAACGACGGAGGAGCGGCACGCCGCTTCCAGAACGAGGTCGAGGTCGGCATGATCGGCATCAACGTCCCCATCCCCGTCCCCGTCGCCACGTTCTCCTTCGGCGGATGGAAGGCGTCCCTCTTCGGCGACACCAAGGCCCACGGAGCAGAAGGCGTCCGCTTCTTCACCCAGCAGAAGGCCATCACCAGCCGCTGGCTCGACCCCTCCCACGGCGGCATCAACCTCGGGTTCCCGCAGCATTCATAGGCTCTCTCCTCCTTCGTCGTCGATCGCCCGCAGTCGGCTCGGGAGGGTGGTCGGGTATTGCAGAGCGTCGTGCGTTCCGCGCACGTCGATCCGCTGGGACGCGGATCACCGGTTGCGCTCCGCGGTGCTCGTGAGGCTCTCTCCTCCTGGCGTCGTCGATCGCCCGCAGTCGCGGCGCTGGTGAGCCTCTCTCCTCCTTCGTCGTCGATCGCCTGCGGTCGGCTGGGGAGGGTGGTTCCGTTCTCGAGGGCGTCGAACGTTCCGCGCACGTCGATCCGCTGGAACGCGGATCGCCGGTTGCGCTCCGCGCCGGCGGGAAGTGCTCGGTCGACCGGAGAGGCTCCTGAGCACCGCCGAGCGCAACCGGCGATCCGCGTGTGAGCGGATCGTCGTGCGCGGTACGCGACCCGCTTTTCCCAGCGCGACCACCCTCCCCGTCCGACCGCGGCCGATCGACGACGCAGGAGGAGAGAGGCTCTTGAGCACCGCGCAACCGTCGATCCGCGTGTGAGCGGATCGTCGTGCGCGGTACGCGACCCGCTCTTCCCAGCGCGACCACCCTCCCCGGCCGACCGCGGCCGATCGACGACGAAGGAGGAGATCGGCTATGAGTGCAGCCGCAGCGCCGTCCAGAGCTCGGTGCGGGCGGAGACGTCGTCGAGGTCGAGGCCGAGGGCGCGCTCGACGGCGGTGATGCGGTTGCGGAGGGTGTGGCGGTGCACGCCGAGGTCGCGGGCGGCGGGCTCCCAGGCGCCGTTGCGGCGGAGCCAGACGCGGGCGCTCTCGAGCAGCACGGCTCCCTCCGGGGTCAGCAGCGGTGCGAGCATCCGGCGGGCGAGCGGTGCGGCTCCGGCGGCGGCGAGGAGCCCGATCATCCCCTCTGCTGCGACGTCCTCGAAGCGGACCACCGTCCCGTCTCCCGTCCGCTCGGCGGCGCGCCGCGCCTCCTCGAGGCCCCGGTCCAGGTCGGACCAGCCGATCGGGGCGGAGGCGCCGGCGCTCGCGCCGTGCCGCTCCAGCACGGCGGTCAACGGCTCGAGTCCGTCAGCGGCGGCCACGGCGACGAGCGAGCCGTCCCTCTCGGCGAAGAACAGGCGCGCGCCGTCCTCCTCCGCCACGACCTCCAGCTCGTCGAGGAGCGAGTCGCCGTGCACGGGCGCGCTCAGCACGACCACCCGCACGGGCTCGGCGGGCAGCGGGCTCCCCAGGCGCCGTGCGGTGCTCTCGGCGACGTCGAAGGCTCCCGCGGCCAGCAGCTCGAGCAGTCCGGAGCGCAGCTGCCGGCGGGAGGAGTCCAGCGCGCGCCGCTGCTCCAGCGCGATGCTCGCCAGGGCTATGACGCTCGCGACGAGGTCGCTGCCCGCCGGGTCCAGGGGCGTGCCGGTGCCCACGGCGAGCACCCCGCGCAGGTGGTCGCGGCGCCCGATCGTCTGCAGCGTCACTCCGCCGCCGTCGTCGAGTCGGAGTCCCGCTCGGCTGCCGCGGGTCAGGGCGTGCCTCGCGGCCGCGGCGACCGCCTCCTCCGCCGGCACGTCGAGCCGGGTGGGCAGGTGCACCCTCTGCCCGGCGGCGTCGTAGAGGGCGACCCAGCAGTCCAGCTGCCGCTCCAGCTCGGTGAGGATCGCCGCGAGCCCGTCCGGCCGCAGCGCCGCGCGGGCGACCCGCCGCTGCGCCTCGAGCGACCACTCCAGCCGCTCACGCTGCTCCCGCGAGATCACGTCGGCGACGAAGCGGATGATCCCCATGAACGGAGTCAGGTCCGCCACCTCCAGCAGCGGCAGGCCCTGGCGCTCGCACGCCGTGACGAGAGCGGCGGGCACCTCGTCGTGCACGATGCGGGTGGCGAAGCCGAGCGCGCGGATGCCGCGGCCGCGCAGCCGGGCGACGTACTCCTCCGAGAACTCGGCGCTGTCGTACCCGGTGAAGTGGACGCCGTCGGTCAGCAGCAGCTGGCCCGACTCGAGCCAGGGCGTCGGATCGACGAGGTCCGAGGAGTGCGCCCACACCAGAGGGGCGTCGAGGTCGGCCTCGTCGTGGACGCCGGCGAGCACGCGGAGGCGGAAGGCCGGTTCGGCCAGCAGATCGCGGACGGTCGCGGGCATGCGCGGCTCCCTTCGACGTTCCGTCCATCGTAGGGTCCGCGGATCGACGGATCCGCACGCCCGCTTCCGAGGCGCGCGCGGCACGATGGGGAGCATGACGTCCTCGACCGCCCCCACCGTCCGCGACAACGCCTCGGTCACCGCCGCCGACCGGTCCCGCGTGTTCCACTCCTGGTCGGCGCAGGGCGCGCTGAACCCGCTGCCGATCGCGGGCGGTCTCGGCGCCGAGGTCTGGGACGTCGACGGCACCCGCTACCTCGACTTCTCGAGCCAGCTCGTGAACGTCACCATCGGCTACCAGCACCCGAAGGTCGTCGCCGCCATCCAGGAGCAGGCGGGCGTCCTCACCACCGTCGGCCCCGCCTACGCGAACGAGACCCGCGCCGAGGCGGCCCGCCTGATCACCGAGCGGGCGCCCGAGGGCATGGAGAAGGTCTTCTTCACCAACGGCGGCGCGGATGCGAACGAGAACGCGATCCGCATGGCGCGGCTGTTCACCGGCCGCGACAAGGTCGTCTCGCTGTACCGCTCGTACCACGGCAACACGGGAGCGGCGATCGTCTCGACCGGCGACTGGCGCCGCATCCCGAACGAGTACTCCCGCGGGCACGTGCACGCCTTCGGGCCCTACCTGTACCGCAGCGAGTTCTGGGCCGAGAGCCTCGAGCAGGAGTGCGAGCGCGCGCTCCACCACCTCGAGCGCGTCGTGCAGGCGGAGGGGCCGGAGTCGATCGCCGCGTTCCTCCTCGAGACCATCCCCGGCACCGCCGGCGTGCTCACCCCGCCGCCCGGCTACCTCGCGGGTGTCCGCGAGATCGCCGACCGGTACGGCATCCAGCTGATCCTCGACGAGGTCATGGCGGGCTTCGGCCGCACGGGGGAGTGGTTCGCCTTCGACGCCTTCGACGTGCGCCCCGATCTGATCACCTTCGCGAAGGGCGTCAACTCGGGCTACGTCCCGATCGGCGGCGTCGTCATCTCGGATCCGATCGCTCACCACTTCGACGAGCGCGTCTTCCCCGGCGGTCTCACCTACTCGGGCCACCCGCTCGCCGCGGCCAGCGTCGTCGCGACGCTCGAGGCGATGGAGGAGGAGGGGATCGTCGACAACGCGCGCACCATCGGCTCGGAGCACCTGGCCCCCGGCCTGGCGGCTCTCGAGGCGAAGCACGACCTGATCGGCGAGGTCCGGGGCTCCGGAGTGTTCTGGGCCCTGGAGCTGGTCACCGACCGGGCCGCGCGCACCCCGCTGCCGGCGGCCTCCGTCGCCCGCCTCAAGGCCGACCTGCTGTCCCGCGGTCTCCTGCCCTTCACCGCCGACAACCGGATCCACGTGGTCCCGCCGGCCGTCATCACCCCCGCCGAGGTCGCCCGCGGCCTCGGCATCCTCGACGACGCCCTCACCGCCTTCAGCGGCTGACCGCACTCCGTTCCGCAGGCGGCGGCGTCCTCGCGAGGCGTGTCCGGGGATCCGCGTTCCAGCGGATCCGCGTCGCCGTGCGCGTCCCGCTCCTCGGGACCCGGCCGCGCGCTGGAGCCGACTGCGGGACGCCGCGAAGGCAGCGGCGCCGTCGCGAGGCGTATCCGGGGATCCGCGTTCCAGCGGATCCGCGTCGCCGTGCGCGTCCCGCTCCTCGGGACCCGGCCCCGCGCTGGAGCCGACTGCGGGACGCCGCGAAGGCAGCGGCGCCGTCGCGAGGCGTATCGGGGGATCCGCGTTCCAGCGGATCCGCGTCGCCGTGCGCATCCCGCTCCTCGGGACCTGGCCCCGCGCTGGAGCCGACTGCGGGACGCCGCGCGGGGAGCGGCGTCCTAACCAGCGGCGTCCTCGCGAGGCGTATCCGGGGATCCGCGTTCCAGCGGATCCGCGTCGCCGTACGCGACCCGCTCCTCGGGACCCGGCCCCGCGCTCGAGCCGACTGCGGGACGCCGCGCGGGGAGCGGCGTCCTAACCAGCACTGTGCAAGGCGAACGCCGTCACGAACCCGAGGACCGCGTACAGCCCGGTGAGCACGTCGTCGCGGTCGAACGCCTCGGGGATCATCGTGTTCGAGATCATGGCGAGGATCGCGCCGGCGGCGACGGTCGTCACGAAGGCCACGACCGCGCCCGGTGCGGTGGCGAAGACCAGGAAGCCGACCAGCGCTGCGGCGGCCGAGATCGCGGCGATCCCGCCCCAGACGGTGAAGACGTAGCGGGCGGAGCGGCCGTCGGCTTTCATGCCGACCGTCGAGGACAGGCCCTCGGGGAGGTTCGAGATCGCGACCGCGGCGACGATGGGCACGCTGATCGCCGCTCCCGCTCCGCCCTGGGCGACCGAGAGGCCGAGCACGATCGATTCGGGGACCCCGTCGATCAGGGCGCCGGCCGCGATGGCCGCGCCTCCTCCTCCGCCCGAGCCCTTCGCGCTCTTGCGGTTCCCCGCGCCGGCGCGGGTGAGCAGCGCGTCCGCGCCGACGAAGACGACGGCTCCCGCGAGCGTGCCGAGGATCGTCGGGAGCAGTCCTCCGTCGTCCGCCGCTTCCTGCACGAGCTCGTAGGCGAGCGCCGAGATCAGCACCCCTGCTCCGAACGCCGAGATCGCGGCGGTGAGCTTCGGGGGCACGCGCACGAACCAGGCGAGCGCGGCGCCGATCAGGAGGGTGGCGCCGCCGATGGCGCCGCTGGCGAGGGCGAGGGTCCAGGGAGGCACGGCTCCACCCTGGCACCGGCGGCGTCCGGTCGCGGCGGGCTTGACGGGGGCGCTCCGGCGGCGCTCGACCCGCCTCCGCCCGCCCCGACAGCTGTCGTGCAGGCGTCGGGCCGCGATGCCCGGCCGATCCTCGGCGATGGAGGGCCGCTCGGGCCGGGCGTCCCCGTAAACTGCCGGAATGGCGGAGTTCAGCGCGAGTGTTTTCCAGAACGAGTTCCTCTCGGACGGCGCCACCGACGTGCACGCCATCGTCACGGTGACCGCGTCCCGCACGGGGGTCGCCGGGTCCGACGGGGCCGCGGCCGAGATCATCATCGTGGACTGCTCCGGATCGATGACCGGCGAGAACATGACGGCCGCCAAGCGCGCCGCCGCCGTGGCCGTCGACCAGATCCTGGACGGCACCTTCTTCGCCGTCGTGGCCGGGTCCGAGCGCGCCGACCGCGCCTTCCCGTACCCCAACGCCACCGTCTCGATGGTGCGGATGGAGCCGGGGGCGCGAGCCGCGGCGAAGGAGGCGATCGGCTACCTCCAGGCCGACGGCGGCACCGCGATGGGCACCTGGCTGACCCTCGCCCGCCAGCTGTTCGCGACCGTGCCGGAGGCGACGCAGAGGCACGCGATCCTCCTCACCGACGGCAAGAACGAGCACGAGTCGCGGATGCAGCTGGACGCGGCGATCCGCGCGGCGTCGGGCGACTTCCAGTGCGACGTGCGCGGCGTCGGCTCCCGCTGGATCGTCGAGGAGGCGCGCACCATCGCGAGCGCCCTGCTGGGCACCGTGGGCCTGATCGCGAACCCGGCCGACATGGCCGCCGACTTCGAGTCGCTGATGCGGGCGTCGATGGGCCGGGGAGTCGCCAACGGCGAGCTCCGCGTCTGGACTCCGCAGGGCGCGCAGCTGCTCTTCGTCCGCCAGGTCGCGCCGAACCTCGAGGACCTCAGCTCCCGGCGGAACGCCGTGAACCCGCTCACCGGCGCCTACCCGACCGGCGCCTGGGGCGACGAGTCGCGGGAGTACCACGTGGCGGTGCGGGTCGCGTCGAAGCCGGTCGGCTCGGAGCAGCTCGCCGCGCGGGTGCAGCTCAGCGTGCGCGACGAGGTGGTCGCCTCCGCCCTGGTGAAGGCGCGCTGGACGGACGACTCCGCCCTGACCGCCCGCATCGACCCCGCCGTCGCCCACTACACCGGCCAGACCGAGCTCGCCTCGGCGATCCAGGACGGGCTCGCAGCCAAGGCGCGGGGCGACGAGGCGACCGCCACGGTCAAGCTCGGGCGCGCGGTGCAGCTCGCCTCCGTCACCGGGAACGACGAGGCGACCGCGAAGCTGCGGAAGGTCGTCGAGATCGACAACCCGAACGAGGGCACCGTGCGGCTCAAGCGCGGCGTGGACCGCCTCGACGAGATGGCGCTGGACACCGCGTCGACCAAGACCACGCGGGTGCGCAAGTGAGCTTCCGCTGCCCCGAGGAGCACACCTCGCAGTCCGGCGACTACTGCGACGTCTGCGGAGCGCCCATCGGTGCCGCTGCGGCCCCGTCGCCCGCCCCCGCCGCGCCGACCACCGCGATCCCGACCGGCCCCTCGGTCTGCCCGCACTGCTCGTTCCCGAACGAGCCCGGCGCCCTGTTCTGCGAGAACTGCGGCTACGACTTCACGACCGGCTCCCTCCCCGAGGCCGATCCGTTCACCTCCTCCGGCGCCGTCCGCGCTCCGGGCGAGGTCGGCGGCTCCGCGACGCCGTCGGGGGACCCGGCCCAGCACCTGGGCGAGGCGCCCGCGCCGCAGGCCGATCCCGCGGCTCCCACCGAGCTGGTTCCGGAGCAGGAGGCCGGCTTCGACGCCCCCGTCGCGACCGCGCCGCCCGCCGCTCCGCCGACCGAGGTGATCCCGGAGGCCCCTGCACCCGAGGCCGCAGCCCCCGACGCGGCACCCGGGGCCTCAGCATCAGAGGAGGAGTCCGCGTCCGCGCCGGCCACCGGCTCCGCCCACCCCGCCGCCGCCTCCGCGGACCCGGACCGCCCGTGGATCGCCGAGCTCTGGGTCGACCCGGAGTGGTACGCCGAGCAGCGCGCCGACGACCCCATGCCCTCGCCCGGCCCGCCCGCGACCGTCGTCCTCCGCGAGCGCACCCTGCTCGTCGGCCGCCCGTCCGTCTCCCGCGGCATCTCGCCGCAGGTGGACTGCGGCTCCGACTCCGGTGTCTCGCGGCGCCACTGCCAGCTGAGCACCGACGGCTACCGCTGGTGGGTCGAGGATCTGCAGTCGGCGAACGGCACGTACCTCGCCCCGGCCGGGGCTGCGCTCCCGCAGTCGCCGATCGCCGCCGGTCAGCGCCGCGAGGTCGAGGAGGGCGACCGGATCTACGTGGGCGCCTGGACGAGGATCGTGCTCCGTCCCGCGTTCCCCGGCGAGGCCTAGGGCCCCGCGCCCGAACGGTCAGCGACCGGCGAGCGCTCCGAGCATCCACGACAGCGCCGCGATCGCGCCGACGCCGACCACGCTCGAGCCGATGATCACGGAGCGCCGGATCCGTGCCGCGCGCGAGTCCGAGGCGGTCGGCGCGCCCGAAGCCGAGCCCGTCGTCATCCCGCCGCGGAGCCGGTGCGCGACCTCGTCGGCGGTCGGCCGCTTCTCCGGGTCCCGCTGCGTCATCGAGGTCAGCAGCGCCCGCCACTCCGCCGGCAGCGTGTCGGGCACGGAGGGGCTGCGGTGGAGGCGGGCGATCGCCGCCTCGAGGACCGTGCCCGAGTACTCGCGGTGACCGGTGATCGCCTCGAGGAGGACCAGGCCGAGGGAGAAGACGTCGCTCGCTCCGCTGATCGGCTCGCCCGCGACCTGCTCCGGGCTGACGAAGCTCGCGGTGCCGATCACGACGCCGTCGCTGGTGAGGCGGGAGCCGTCCATGAAGTGGGCCACGCCGAAGTCGGTGAGCTTGGCGGTGCGGGCGTAGCCGCTGGAGGCGACCTCGCTGACCAGGATGTTCGCGGGCTTGACGTCGCGGTGCACGACGCCGCGCTCGTGCAGGTAGGCCAGGGCCTCGGCGAGCTGCGTGCCGATCGCCGCGACCTCCGCCGCCGGGAGGGGGCCGGACTCGAGCCGCGCCTCCATCGTGGGGTCGGCGACGAGCTCCATCACGACGTAGCGGCGGACCTCGCCGCCGAAGTTGTGCAGCCCCGCGTCGAAGAGATTGACGATGCCGGGGTGGGCGAAGGAGCTCAGCATCCGCACCTCGCGCTCCTGGCGGGCCACGTCCTCGGGGTTCGAGGCCTCCGCGCGGAACACCTTCACGGCGACCTCGCGCTGCACGGTCTCGTCGCGGGCCCGGTAGACCGAGCCCATCCCGCCGGAGCCGATGCGCTCGATCAGGTAGTAGCGGCCGGCCACCTTCTGCTGGGCGGCGTTCGCGGCGACGGTACTCATGGCGATCCCGCCTTCCGCTCGAACGGTGCGCTCCGGAGCGCACGAGGTGGGCGCCTGCGACGACGGTACCGCGGGGCGGCGCCGGCCGGGTCGGCGGAACGGGGGGATTGACACTCCCGGCCCCGGACGGGGGGACGAATGGCCGCTCAGCGCACCGATCCGCACCCCCCCGCCGCGAGGTCAGCGGAGGCCGCTGCGCGCGAAGCCCTGCACGAAGTAGCGCTGGAACACCAGGAACAGCACCACCATCGGCACGACGTTCACCAGGGCGAACGCCATGGTCGCTCCGTAGTCGCTGCCGAACTGCCCCTGGAGGAAGAGCAGCCCGATCGGGAGCGTGAACAGCGCGTTCTCCTTCAGGGCGATGAGCGGCCAGGCGAAGTCGTTCCAGGAGCCGAGCAGCGACATGAAGAAGAGCACGGCGATGAGCGGCTTCGAGAGGGGGAGGACGATGGCCGTGAACACGCGGAAGTGCCCGGCGCCGTCGATCCGGGCCGCCTCGATCAGGTCCCGCGGGATCGCGAGGATGAACTGCCGCGCCAGGAACAGCCCGAACGCCGAGGCCGCCGTCGGCAGGATCACCGCCCAGTAGCTCCCGTAGAGGCCGAGGTCGGTGACGAGCCGGAACAGCGCCACCATGATCACCTGCACGGGCAGGGTGAGCGTCGACAGGGCCAGGAGGAAGAGCACTCCGGATCCGCGGAACCGCAGCTGCGCGAAGGCGTACCCGCCGAGCAGGTTGATCGTCACGGTGATCAGCGCGGTGACCAGGCTGATCGCGAGGGAGTTGCCGAACCAGGTCGCTACGGGGAACGACGAGAACACGCGCTCGAAGTTCACCAGCGTCAGCTCGCGCGGCCAGAGGCGGAGGGTGCCGCCGAGCAGCTCGGACCGCGAGGAGAACGCGACGACGACCATCCAGTACAGCGGGAAGACGATGACCACCGAGACGGCGAGGGCGAGGGCGAGGCGGAGCAGGCGCGAGGTGCGCGACGTGCGGATCATTCGACGAGGTCCCTCGAGCGGTTGGTGCGCCACTGCACTGCGGTGAAGATCATGGTCAGGATCAGCAGCACGATGCCGATGGCCGCGGCGTAGCCCTGGTCGCGGGTGACGAAACCGGTGTCGTAGGCGTAGGTCACGAGCACCGAGGTCGCGTTCTGCGGTCCGCCGCCGGTGAGCACGAAGACGATGTCGAACACCTGGAACGAGTAGATGACGTTGAGGATGAGCAGGAAGAACGACGACGGGCCGACCAGCGGCAGCGTCACGTGGCGGAACTGCTGCCACGCGTTCGCTCCGTCGAGCCGGGCCGCCTCGTAGAGCGCCGGGTTCACCCCCTGCAGCCCCGCCAGGTAGATCAGCATGTTGAAGCCGGTGCGCCACCACAGGGTGACGAGCACCACGGAGGCGAAGGCCGCCGCTCCGCCGGACTGCCAGGCGATGCGGGGGAGGCCGATCGTCTGGAGCATGCCGTCGAGCACGCCGCTGTTCTCGTCGAAGATCAGCACGCCCATCAGCGCCGTCGCCACGCCGGAGACCGCCATCGGCAGGATGAGGATGCTGCGGAACACCGGCCGCGCGGGCAGCACCGAGTTCATCAGCACCGCCGCGCCGAGGCCCAGCGCCATCGAGAGCGGGGTCACGATCAGGGTGAACAGCGCCGTGTTCAGCGTCGAGCGCCAGAAGAGGCCGTCGCCGAGCAGCCGCGCGTAGTTGTCGAGCCCGACGAAGACGCCGTCGCCGAAGCCGTTCGTGCGCTGGAAGCCGATCAGGAACGCGCCGCCCAGGGGGACGAACACGAACAGCCCGAGCATCAGCAGGTTCGGCGCGAGGAACGCGTAGGCGGCCGCCGTCTCGCGGGCGGGGGCGAGGCGGAGCAGGCGCGAGGTGCGCGACGTGCGGATCATTCGACGAGGTCCCTCGAGCGGTTGGTGCGCCACTGCACTGCGGTGAAGATCATGGT
>NZ_PSTO01000028.1:0-48239 GCF_002930975.1 Rathayibacter sp. AY1A3
GCCCCCGCGGGCGCCCGCGAGCCCCGCGCAGCCGCCCGCCTCCGACGCGCCGCGTCAGCCGTCCCAGCCGCCGGGGAGGTCGCGGACCACCCGCCAGCGCGGGTCGAGCTGCGTCGCCGCCCCTCCGTTCCACGCACGGCTGTGGAACCACGGCGCGATCACGTCGGCTCCGCCGTGCACGTGGTCGCCGAGATGCGCGCCCCAGTACGAGAAGGTCGAGTTCGTCAGCACGAGGCGGCGGGACGCGGCCAGCAGGGCGAGCTGCTGCGGCACCGGCGTCCCCGCCCCCGGGAAGCGCACCTCGAGGCCCTCGAGGACGCGGGCCAGCTTCACCCGGCACCAGTCGAGGTCGTCCGACACGATCAGGACGCTGCGCACGGGCTCCCGCTCGCGGGCCAGGGCGAGCGCCGCGTCGACGTACTCGACCACGTCGAAGGAGTAGCGGCCGCGGAACGCCGGGACGCTGTAGTAGTCGCCGCGCCGGATGTTCACGGTGAGGTCCGCCTCCGGTCGCGCCGCCGCCACCAGAGCACTGAAGGGGCCGCCGGGCGGGAGCAGCATCGTCGCGACGAAGTCCGCCAGCTCGTCCGTCGTGAACTCCACGCCGAGCTCCTGGTGGACGCTCCCGAGCTCGCGGGGGCTGAAGAACGACATCTCCGCCGGGGGCACCACGAGCTCCTCGACGACCCGCGGGAAGACCTCCGCCCACTCCGTGGTCCTCCGCGTCGCGCGCACCGCGGTCGGCACCCCGCGGCTCCGACGGGCGTGGGCCTGCAGCCAGAAGTAGGCGAGGTTCCCGACCCCGAACGACTCGCCGGGCAGCAGCACCGTCGTGCCCCGTCGGCGGAGGGGCGCCAGCAGCGTCGAGCGGACGTCGCCGAGCGTCACCACCGCGGGCCTCCCCTGCTCACGAGAGCTCTCCGAGCGCCACGAGCTGGGCGAAGCCGGGGTGCGCGGCCCGCACCTCCTCGAAGGTGCCGGCCCCCTCGATCCGGCCGCCGTCGAGGAAGAGCAGCCGGTCGGCGCCGCGCACGGTCGAGAGCCGGTGGGCGACCACGAGGACGGTCATGCTGCCGTGCAGCTCGGCGACGGCCCGCGAGATCTCGTGCTCCGTGCGGTTGTCGAGCGCCGAGGTCGCCTCGTCGAGGACGAGGACGGAGGGGCGCCGGTACAGCGCCCGGGCGAGGCCGAGCCGCTGGCGCTGGCCGCCGGAGAGGCGGACGCCGCGCTCGCCCACGCGGGTGTCCAGACCCTGCGGCAGCCCGCCGACGAACTCCTCGAGCTGCGCCGTCCGCAGCACCTCGCGCACGCGCCCGTGGTCGACCTCGGCCGCCGGCACCCCGAAGGCGACGTTCGCGGCGACGGTCGCGTCCAGGAGGAACACGTCCTGCGGCACCACGCCGAGCCCCGCGTACCAGGCCGCCGGATCCTCGTCGATCGGCCGCCCGCCGCAGAGGATCCGGCCGCTCGTGGGCGGGAGCAGGCCGAGGACCAGGTCGAGGAGGGTGCTCTTGCCGGCGCCGCTGGATCCGACGAAGGCGGTCGTGGCGTTCCGCTGGATCACCAGCGAGACGTCCCGCACCACGTCCACGTCGGAGTCGGCGTAGCGGTACGTGACGTGCTCGAGCGCGATGTCGCCGGAGTAGCGGCCGCCCGGCCCGGGCGTCTCGTCGTGCGCCCCCTCGGAGGCGAGCTCCTCGGCCGCCTCGGAGACGATCCGCAGCCCCGCCTGCCCGCTGCGCACGATCGCGAACGTGGCCGAGACGCGGTTGAGCGTCGGCAGGGCGCGGAGGGAGGCGGCCGCGAAGACGCCCAGGACGGAGAGCGCCTCGGCGCCGGAGCCGGTGGCGACCAGGATCCCCGAGACGCCCACGACGGCGACGACGAAGCCGATCTCGAGCAGGTACTTCGGCAGCTCCGAGACGAGCGAGAGGGAGCGCAGAGCCTGGGCGCTGCGGCGCTTGGCCCCGCTGAAGCCGGCGACCAGGCTCGCCGCGCTCGAGGTCAGGCGCGCCTCGCGGAACCCGTCGAGCGAGGGGAGCAGGAACTGCCACGACTCCAGCGCGGCCTCCGCCATCTCCTCGCCGATCCGGCCCTGCCGCCGCCGCAGGAGGGCCTGGACGCCGCCGAGCAGCACCGCGAAGAAGGCGGCCGCGAACAGGGTCGCGACCGGCGAGGCGACCAGCAGGATCGCCACGATCGCGACGAGCACCAGCAGGTCGGAGGCGATGCCGATCACGCCGAGGAGCACGCCGGCCGCCTGCGCGCTGGCGTCGTTGATGGTCCGGTACACCTCGGCGAGGCGCCGGGAGCGGTGGACGGCGTAGGGCGCGAGGACGTACCGCCGGAGCAGCTCCGTCGCAGCGTCGGCCGATATCCGCGTGGTGCGGCCGAGCAGCCACCACCGGAAGACGATCGTCCCGGCGCTCTTGAGCACGAAGACGACCGCGACGAAGCCGGCGATGATCGGGAGGAGGGTCTGGACGTCGGTCGAGCCGAGGACGCCGGAGAGGACGCCGAGCGCGCCCGTGGTGGTGTCGGTCCCGGTGAGCAGCGCCATGAGCGGCACCATCGCGGCGACGCCCAGGGTGTCGAGGACCGCGAGCGCGAGGGAGCCCGCGACGGCGGCGGTGATCCAGCCCGGAGAGGCGGCGCCGGCCAGCGAGAGGAGGGTGCGCAGTCCCGGTCGCAGGGACCCGCCGCTCACGCCGCCACCCCCTCGTACACGGCGGCGATCCCGCCGCACATGGCGGCGACGTCCCGCACGGCGCGAGGAGCCGCGGCCCTCGACGCCTGCCGCTCCAGCGCCGCGGCCACCGCCTCCGGGTCGTCGGCGTCGACCAGCGAGTCCCGCTCGACGATCTCGGGGTTCCCGCCCACCGCGGAGGCGACCACGCCGATCCCGCGGGCTGCCGCGTCGAGCAGCGTGTAGGAGCAGTTCTCCCAGACCGAGAGCTGGGCGACGACGTCCGCCGCGGCGAGCGCCGCCTCCGGATCGGCGAAGCCGGGGAACGACACGGCGTCGCCGAGGCCGAGCCGCTCGGCCCGGGCGCGCAGGGCGCCGTCGAGCGGTCCCTCGCCCGCGACGGTCAGCGTGGCGCCGGGGACGCGCCGGTGCAGCACCGCGAAGGCCTCGAGCAGCGCGTCCAGGCGCTTCTCCGGCGCCAGGCGCGCGAGCGAGAGGACCCGGAGGGAGCCCGGCTCCCCCGGCTCGCGGTCGCGGGGCGCGGCGTCGACTCCGTTGAGCACGACCTGCACCGGCAGGCTCGGACGCCACTTCTCGATCATGGTGCGGCGGGTGGCCTCCGAGACGGCGATCGCGCCGTCGAACGACCGCAGCCGCGCGTGGTGCGCCGCCGCGGTCGTCCGCGCCCGCAGTGCGGTGCGGTGGTAGACGTCGGGCCCGGCGATGCCGTGCTCCGTCGTGACGCGGCGGACCCCGCGGGGCAGCGGGGTCGCCGCGGTCACGAGGTCGGCGTGGGCGAGGTGGGAGTGGACGACCGCCGGGCGGAGAGCCGCCGCGGTCGCGCGCAGGGTCGCCACGGAGGCGGCGGCACCGGCGGACACTCCGAAGCGCCCGGTCGTCACGGCCGAGCCCTGCTCCCGCAGCCGCTCGGCGAGCGCTCCCTCCGGGCAGAGCACGACGAGCCGGTGGCCGGGGATCCCGTGCCGGGCGGTGTCGAGGACGTGGCGGGCCACCCCGCCGAACTCGCCGACCGGCACCGTCCAGAGCGCGAGCGGGGTCACAGCCACTCCTCCAGCCGCTCGAGCGCGGTCCAGAAGCCCTCGCCGCTGTTGACGTGCCCCTGCCAGATCTCGGGGATGAACGGCACCCCGGGCGCCAGCTCGTCGAGCGACGCCGCGAAGTCCGGCCAGTCGATCTCGCCCTCGCCGATCTGCACCCCCTCGCCGTCGACACCCGTCGCGTCGACGAGGTGCAGGTGCGCGCTGAGCGGAGCGAGCAGCGCCACCGCCTCCGAGAAGGCGAGCCCGAGGTGGTTCGCCGCGAGCTTGGTGTGCGAGGCGTCGAGGCAGAGCGGCGTGCCGGTCGCGGCCGCGAACTCGGCGGTGTCGCGCGGGTCCACGAAGAGGTTGTGGAACTGCTGCCCGCCCATGAGCCACGGGTAGGGCGGGAGGGTCTGCGCCAGCACGCGGACGCCGCTCGCGTCGACCCGCTCGAGGGCGTCGGCGACGCGCTCGTAGAGGGGAGCGCGCTGATCCGGAGCCACGTGCGCGTGCCGGGTGAAGCCGCCCATCGTGACGACCATCATCGGGTCCTCCTCCTGGCGGAACCAGCGCGCGAGGCTCCGGGTGGTCTCGACGGTGCGCTGCACCTCCGCGATCGAGCGCTCCCACACGTCGTCGTCGAAGGAGGCGAGGTCGACGAGGAAGTCGCCCGCGAACAGGTCCGGCAGGTGGGTGGTGAAGCCGGAGTCGAGGCGGCGGGTGAACACGTCGTCCGGCTCGATCTCCAGGTCGCGGTACGAGAAGTGGAACTCGAGGAAGTCGGCGTTCGACTCCGCGGCGAGCGCCGCATGGTCGTGGTACCGCACCGGCAGGCCCCAGGGGCGGCGGAACCGGAACGGCCGGCCGGACGGCGTGCTCTCGCGCAGGTCGCCGGCGAAGAAGAACCCGCCCTCCTCGACGTCGCGGTGGAGCGCGCGGCCGAGCAGCTGCGGCAGCTCGTTGGGCTGGAGGCCCCGGCCGGGGCTGCGGACGACGACGTCGGCGGCGCGCACCACGTCCCCGATCGAGAGGTCGCGGGAGGCGACCAGCGACTTCGCGAGCGAGACGCGGTTCATCGACTCCCCCGTCGAGACCGATCGGGCGTCGCGCGTGCCGAGCGAGTCCTCGATGTCGCGGATCTCCCCGACCATGCGGCGGAACTCGTCCGGGAGCAGGGACACCGTGTGGTCGTTGCCCTCCATCCCCCGGTCGACCGTGAAGTGCTTCTCGACGATGCGGGCCCCGCGGGCGACGGCGGCGACGGGGACGTGCCAGCCCCGCTCGTGGCCGGAGTAGCCGACGACGCCGCCGCCGATCTCGGCGAGCCGGTCGAGGTAGGCGAGGTTGAGGTCGCGGTAGGGCGCCGGGTACGTCGACTGGGTGTGCAGCAGGGCGAAGGAGGTGCCGAGCGAGCGCAGCAGCGCGACCGACTCGAGGATCTCGGACTCGCGGGACATCCCGGTGCTGAGCAGCAGGGGCAGCCCCCGGGTGCCGGCGTCCTCGATCAGGCCGTGGTTGGTGAGGTCCGCCGAGGCGATCTTGAGACCCGGGATCCCGTAGTCGACGAGCGCCTGCACGCTCGGGGCGTCCCACGGGGTGCAGAGGACGTCGATCCCGGCCTCGGCCGCGTGGTCGAAGACCCGGAGGAGCGGCTCGGCGGGCAGCGAGAAGCGGCGCAGGAGGTCGATCGTGTACTGGGCGCCGAGGTCCTCCCCCGCGGTGGCCCCGCCGGCGCGCCGGTAGAGGGAGTCGAGGTCGCGCAGCTGGAACTTCACCGCGTCGGCGCCCGCCTCGACCGCGAGGTCGACCAGCCGCCGCGCCAGATCGACCGATCCGTTGTGGTTGTTGCCGATCTCCGCGATCAGGAAGGCCGCGTGGCCGTCGCCCACCTCGTGGCGGCCGATCCGCAGCGCCCGATCGCCCTCGACCGCGATCGCGACGAGGTGCCCGCGGTCGTCGACGAGCGGGAGGTGGCTGATCCCGTCGCGGCCGAGCCGGGCGGCGATCGCGGTGGCCGGCTCGTCCGCTCCCGCCGTGCGGACGGCGGTGTTCGCGACGGCGAGGGCCGGGACGTCGAGGGAGGCCGTCGGGTTCGCGATGATCCAGCGGCGGAAGTCGCCGTCGGACACCGACCCGCGGAGGATCCCGTGCCCGTCGACGCAGAAGACGATCCGCTGCTTGTTCGCGTTGATCTTGGCCAGCGCGGTGAGCACCGGATCCTCGGCGAAGACGATGAACGGGGCGAGGTGCCGGTCGATGATCATGCGCCGCCTCCCGCCGACAGGCTGAGGAGGGTCTGCTCGACCACCGCGAGATCCGCCTCGGTGTCGATGTCCCCGCCCTCCGCCTCGTCCATGACGAACAGGCCGACCCGGCCGCCGATCCGGTTGCGCTCGCGCTCGTAGACCTCGGTCCGGGTGAGGTAGAGGGACCCGGTCTCGCGGTAGAAGAAGTCGGCCTCGGCGAGGTCCTGGCGCCGCGGCCGGGCCGTGACGTCGTACTGCGGCACGGCGGCCCCCTCCTGCAGCCGCCAGAGGAACGGCGTCTGCGGGACGACGCCCACCAGCGAGTCGACCCCCGTCGAGGCGAACTGCTCGAGCGCGCGAGCGAGGGTGCCCGGGAGCCGGATCGGCGAGGTCGCCTGGAGCAGCATCACCGCGTCCGGGCGGCGGCCCAGCGCGGCCCGGTGCTCGATCGCGTGGAGCACGACGGGCTCGGTCGCCGTCTCGTCGCGCGCCAGCTCGGCGGGCCGGAGGAACGGCACGTCCGCTCCCGCCCCCTCCGCGATCGCGGCCAGCTCGGGGTCGTCGGTCGACACGAGCACGTCGAGACCGGCGGCGAGCGCCTGCTCGATGCTCCAGACCACCAGCGGGCGGCCCGCGACGGGGCGGGCGTTCTTGCGCGGGACGCCCTTCGAGCCCCCGCGCACGGGGATGACGCAGAGAACGGTCACGGGGTGCCTCCTTCGGCGATGGCGAGTGCCCGGCGGGCGACGGCGACGGCCGGCTCGACGGACGGGACGGGCGGAGCCGCGGTCGGCGTCTCCCCGCCCCAGCGCGCGAGCCGGTACCGGCTCCAGAACTCGAGCACCCAGGCGGGCGGGTCCTCGCAGACGACCCACGCGGGGATCCCGGCGGCCGCGGCCTCCAGGACCCCGGTCGAGAAGATCGAGGCGACCGGCCGGGCCTGCGCGGCGAGGTCGCCGCCGCGGAGCACCCGGATGCCGCGGCGCTCCCACCGCGCGTGCTGCCAGCGCGAGCGGCGGTCGACCTCGGCGGGGTGGGGGCGGTAGTCGGCGCCCGCCTCGCGGCAGAAGCGGGAGGCGGTGGCCGCGGCCGTCCGCCGGGGCAGCTCCGCGCCGTGCAGCTGGCCGAGGAACAGGGGCCGCTCCTCGAGCCGCTCGGGGCGCGGGCGGCGCGACGCGGTCCAGAGCAGCTGACTGCCGACGACCTCGGTCTCCACGTCGCTGCGACCGGAGGTCCAGAAGGCCGCGTCCTCCTCCGAGAACGCCAGCAGCGTCGCTCCGGGCGGGAGCGGCGGGGCGGAGGGGGTGAGCAGGCCGTGCTGCACGACCAGGAAGCGGGCGCCGAGGATTCCGGACCAGCGGTGGGCGGCCGCTCCCGCCGCGAGGAAGTGTCCGGTGGCGATCACGGCGCGGAGACCCCGCAGCTCGGCGGGCGGGTCCGCCTCCGGGTCGACCGGGTGCGCCCTCCAGCGGCCCGGCAGCAGCCCGGACAGCGCGTCGCCGGCTCCGGAGGGAGCGAGGACCGCCGCGGGAGCCCCGCCGAGAGGAGCGAGCGAGGCCGCGGTCGAAGCGAGGGCGCTCGCCGTCGACGCCTCCACCGCGAGCAGGACCGCAGGCCGGTCGCCGCGCACGTGCAGCACCAGGCGGGTCGGCTCGGAGCGCCGGAGCGCCGCCCGGGCGGTGCGCAGCGGGTCGCGGCCGCGCTGCCAGCGGCGCCAGGCCTTCAGATCGGTCGGGTGCGTCAGCGCCACAGGGCCCTCACCTCCCGCATCCGGTGCACGAAGGTGTGCTCGGCGCCGGTGCGGCGCGCGCCCGCCTCGCGGATGCGCCGCGCCCACGAGGGGTCCGCGCCCGCCCGCCGCACGTGCTCGACGAGCTGGTCCCGCTCCTCGAAGACGAGCACCTCGCTGCCCACCTCGTAGAACTCCGCCACCTCGGGGCGGTCGATCAGGGTCAGCGCCCCGACGCCCGGCGCCTCGAAGGCGCGCATCGAGAGCCCGCCGTGGCCCGCGCCGTGCAGAGCCAGGGTCGCGGTCGAGCCGGCCATCACTCCGTAGTAGCCCGCCCGCGGGACGTCGCGGCGGGCGGGGACGCCGGCCGAGCGCCAGCGGCCGGTGCGCGCCACGTCCCAGGGGTGCCGCGACCACTGCCGCCCGTACGCCTCGACCGCGACCCCGCCGGCCGCGAGCTCCCGCAGCACGCGCTCGCGCTCGGGGTAGCGGGCGCCGACGAAGGTCACCGCGGAGGAGGGGCGGGGGCGGAAGGAGAGGAGGGAGTCGAAGGCGTCGGGCAGGTGCCCGGCCGGAACCCCCGCGCGGGCGAGCTCGGCGACGTCGGCGGCGGAGTAGCTGACGATCGACACCGCCTCCCCGGCGAGGGAGCGCAGGCGGTCCACGGGGTGCCCCATGTTGCGGAGCTCGTCGTAGAGCCAGAGCACCACGGGGACGCCGGCGCGGCCGATCTCCTCCCACCAGGCGTCGCCGAGGGAGTCGCCCTTCACCACGAGGACGGCCCGGGGCCGGACGGCCCGCAGCGCCGCGATCGCGCGGTCGGTCTCGGCGCGCATGGACGAGCGCCGGAGCCGGCCCCCGGGGAGCCGGTGGCCGAGGGCGTCGCGCACGTGGCCCAGCCCGGTCGCGGCGTCGTAGCGGTGGACGACCACCTCGTCGCCCAGGTGGGCCAGCGCCGACCCGAGCGCTTCCCAGTAGCCGTGGAAGACCGGGCTCACCACGAGCACGGGCCCGCTCACCGGGACGCCGCCTCGGCCGCGGCGACGAGCCGGAGCTCGCGCCGGAGGACAGCCAGCGGGCGCACGTCGCTGCCGGCGGCGGCGCGCACCGCGTTGGCGGCGAGGTTCACGGCGGAGGCGGCGCGCAGGGCCGCGGCGAGGGCGGCGGGGCGCCCGCCCCACTTGCGGGCGTAGCGCAGGCGCGAGGCGACCAGCCAGACCAGTCGGCGCGCGGGGTCGGAGGAGCCGCCTCCCGTGTGCTCGGCGACGACGGAGCCGGCGAAGACCGAGGGCACGCCGCGCTCGCGCAGCCGGCGCTGGAGGTCGACCTCCTCGCAGTTCATGTGGAAGGACTCGTCGAACCCGCCGACCGCGCGGAACTCGGCCACCGGCAGCAGCATCACGGCGCCCACCACCCAGTCCACCGGCACCGTCGCGCCCGGGGCGCACCGGGTGTCGTGGCCGACGGCCGCGTGCAGCCGCGGGCGCCAGCGCGCGAGCGGAGTGAGCCACTCCACGACGTAGTGGCGCAGCCGTGGGAAGCGCCGGCCGACCCACTGCCGCTCCCCGCCCGCGTCGACGAGGTCCGGAGCGACGACCGCGGGCAGCCACGGCCGTCCCGCCTCGAGCAGGTCGCGGAGGAAGGAGGGCCCGACGACGAGGTCGCTGTTGAGCACCAGGAGCAGCGGGTGGCGCGCCCGGGCGGCGCCCGTGTTCACCGCGGCGCCGAAGCCGCCGTTCCGCTCGCGCCGCACGACCTCCACTCCGTCGGTCCCGGCCGGGAACGGGATAGGGGAGGCGTCGTCGACGACGACGATCTCGAGGGCGGAGGGCGACTCCTGGCTGCGGAGCCGCTCGACGAGGGCGAGCGCGGGCGCGGGGTCGCCGTAGTGCGGGATCACGACGCTCACCCCCTCGGCGGTCACCTCGCGACCGTCTCGGCGGCGCGGTCCCGGCGGAGCGAGCGGCGGGTGCTCCGGACGGTGGCGGCAGGGGGCTCCGCGCCGACGGGCAGAGCGCCGAGAGCGGGGAGGATCACCCGGAGCAGGGCGTCGATGTCCTCGACGGCCGCCGCGGCGACGTCCGGTCCGCGCCCGAACGGGTCGGCGAAGTCGTCCTCGGCTCCGTAGGGGGCGGTGTCGTCGGCGAGCAGCCGCAGGAGCGGGACGCCGGGGGCGGCTCCCGCCAGCCGCGCCGCCCGGCGGACCGTGGTGGTGCGGCGCGCGGCGGCCGGGAAGTGGCGGGTGACCCACTCCCGCTGGCCCGCCTCGAACACCAGCACGGGATCGGTGCCGGCGAGCATCCGGCCGTCGGCCTGGCGCGCGCGGTGCCCGGCCGTGGAGAGTCCGCGGGCCCGCAGCGCATCGCTGAGCTCGGGGTCGAGCCCGCGGCCGGCCTCCGCGTGCGTTCCCGCGCTCTCGACCCGCCAGTCGGAGCCGGCGCCGAGCAGGCGCGCCGCGATCAGCTCGGCCGAGGGCGACCGTGCCACGTTCGCATGGCAGAGCAGGAGCAGGCGCCCGCTCATCGAGCCGCCCGGCGGGACGTCTGCGGAGGCAGGGCCCGCGACTCCACCGGGGCGAGCTCGGACCGGCGCGGTGCCGCCGCCGCGCGCTTGCGCCCCGTCGCCGGCTGCGGCTCGGCGTAGTACGCGTTCTTGCGGTCGTAGTAGTAGTACCCGGTGTCGCCGTCGCGGGCGGTGACCATGTTGAGCACGGTGCCGAGCACGCGGGCGCGGACCTGCTGGACGATCCGCCGGGCGGCGACGACCTCGGGCCGGCGCGTCTGGTTCGAGGCGACGACGAAGACGACGCCGTCGACGACGGTCGCGACGATGGAGGCGTCGGTGACGGGCAGCACGGGCGGCGCGTCGATGATGACGAAGTAGTCCTTCGAGAGGCGCGCGACCAGGGCGCGCATCGCCTCGGAGCCGAGCATCTCGGACGGGTTGGGCGGGATGTGGCCGGCCGGGAGGGCGTAGAGGCCCGCGGTGCCGGTGGGGCGGATCGCGTCGTCCACGGGGATCTGGTGGCTGAGGACCTCGCTGAGGCCGATGGCGCCGTCGATGTCCAGCATCCGCGCCACGGAGGGCCGGCGGAGGTCCGCGTCGACCAGGAGGGTGCGCTGCCCGGACTCCGCGGTGACGCGGGCCAGTCCGGCGGCGATCGTGGACTTGCCCTCGGCCTGGTTGGCGCTGGTGATCACGACGCTGCGCGTCTCCTCGTCGACGCTGGAGAAGCGCAGGCCCGTCCGGAGCGAGCGGAACGCCTCGGCGGTGAGCGCGTCGGTGCCGCGGCGGCCGCCGGTCCGGCCCCGGCGTCCGGCCTTGGGGATGCGCCCGAGGACGCCGACGCCGAAGAGCTCGGTGAGGTCGTCGACGGTCCGCACGCGGATGTCGAGGGCCCGCCGGAGGAAGGCGAGACCGAAGCCGAGAACGAGCCCGCCCAGGGCGCCGAGCAGGATGTTCCGCACCCAGTCGGGGCTCGTCGGAGCGGCGGGCGGCTCCGCGTTCTCGAGCGGGACGACGGTGATCTGCGGTGTGCGGTCCGCGGTGGACTGCGTCTCGATGTCGGTGATGACGGCCGCCAGCGCCGCGAGCGCCCCGTTGGCCAGTGCTGCGGCGTTCTGCGCGGTCCCGGCCTCGGCGGTGACCTCGATCAGGGTGCTGCCCGGAGCGACCCTCGCGGTGAGGCGGCCGCTCAGGGCCTCTCCGCCGGGGTTCGCCTCCGGGTCGGCCTCGATCCGCTCGGAGACGGCGCTGCTCGAGATCAGCGGCAGGTAGGCGTTGGCCCGGGTCACCGCGGTCTGCGACCCGCTGATCGCATCGGCCGAGCTGCCGTCGCTCGCGGCGATCACGAATCCGGCCGAGCTCGACTCGTAGACCTTCGGAGTGAGGAACGAGAAGGCGGCCATCGCCAGGGCTCCGACGAGCACGGCGACCACGAGGATCCGCCAGTTCCGCCGGATGAATGCGATGAGATCGACGACAGTCACTGCGCACCTTTCTGCGTGCCGCGCATGCGCCGCACGACGATGCTGAGGTGTCGGTCACGCTAGCAATGCGGAGCGCCTTTCCCTAGGCGGCCCCCGACCCCTCGGGAGGCCCTTTCTGCGAGGATGACGACATGTCCGCGCCAGGGGGAGAGATCGTCGTCGAGAGGCGTTCCCCGCTCGTTCACGAGGCCTTTCCGATAGCACATTCCGCTCGGATACTCGATGCCGTCCTGATGGGCCTCCTGGTCTACCGGCTCCCCACTCCCTTCCTCCCGGGCAACGTCCCGCTGGCCCAGACGGCGCTGGCCGCCCTGGTCCTCGTCAGCCTCTTCCGGCGGCCCACCCGCCGTCTCGGACGGGCCGCCTGGTACCCGTGGCTGTGCCTCGCCCTGCTCGCCTTCGTCCTCGCCGGCTCGTCCTTCGACGGCCTCGACGCCCTGCGCCGGGCGGCGAACATCGCGCTCGTCATGCTCGCCGCGGGCTTCCTCGCGAGCGGGCGGATCGACGTGGTCTCGGGGCTCAAAGGACTCGCCGCGGCCCTGTCGCTGAACGCTGTGCTGTTCGTCGCGGGACTCGCCCCGGACAGCTACCAGGGCGCACTGACCGGCTTCCTCCAGGACAAGAACGTGGCCGGTCTCGTCTACGGAGCGGCGGCGCTGCTGGTCTCGGCGCTCAGCTCGCGGCTGTGGCTGCGGGTCGGCGTGCTCGCGCTCGGAGCCGCTGCGGTCGTCGCCACCGACTCCCGCACGTCGATGGCGGCCTACGCCTGCGCGCTGGTGTGGCTCGTCGCGGCGCCGTACCTGCGCCTGCTCTTCCGCGCGCTCCTCGGCGGCGGCCTCGTCCTGCTGTTCCTCTGGGCCGAGCGGAACCTGGCGACGGCGGGCGACTACGGGGTGGAGCGGGCCGGCTCCGACGCCCTGCGCGCCCGCATCCTCGACGCCTCGGTCGACAAGGTGGCGCTCTCGCCGTGGACCGGCTCCGGGCTCGGCGAGGCGACCGCGCGGGTCGACGGGATCGACTGGTTCTTCCACAACTCCTACCTGGCGCTGATGGCCGAGGGCGGCGTCGTGCTGCTCGTCGGCGTCATCGGCACCGTGCTCGTGGCCGGCTTCGCGACCACGGCCGCCGGGGCCGGGAGCCGCCCGGGGCACGCGGTCGGCGCGGCGAGCATCCTGGTGCTGCTGTGCGCGACGCAGCTGGGCGAGGTGTTCTTCGCCCCGATCTCGTTCGTCGTGATCGGCGCGGGTCTCGCTCTGCTCGCGGAGCAGTCCGCCCGCGTCCGCGCTCTGCCGCCGGAGTAGCGCCTCCCGCGTCCGCCCGATCCGGCGCGGATCCGCGGGTCCGGGGCGCGGAGGTCCCGGTCGGCGGGCCCTTCCCGGTGGGGCGGAGGTCGCCCGGTGCGGCCCCGGCCGACCGCCGCTCAGGCGCGGCCGCGCTCGCGGACCGCGTCGCGGAGTACCGCGCGGACGCCCGCCCACATGTGCCGCGCGTTCAGCTCGGCCAGCACCCGCTCCCGGCCCGCGCGGGCGACCTCGGCCCGCTTCCCGTCGTCGCTCAGCACCGCCTCCAGCACCGCCGCGATCCCCGCCGGATCGTGCAGGGGCAGCGAGAAGGACGTCTCGCCGTCGCGGAGGTAGCCGGTCATCGCGGCGCTCGCGGTGACCGCCGTGCAGGTCCCGCAGCCGGAGGCCTCCAGCAGGACGCTCTGGCCCGTCGGGTAGGCGAGGTCGTGGCTGGTGACGACGACGAGCTCGGCGTCGCGCAGGTTGTCGCGGTGCCGACCGACCGGGACGGGATCGTGCAGGACGACGTTGGCCGGCAGCGCCCGGGACGGCCGCCGCGCAGGAGTGGTCACGATGTCGAACCGCCGGTGCGGCAGGCGCTCGGCGGCGGCGACCAGCGAGTCGAAGTCGCGCCCGCGGTCGACCCCGACGGCGAGCACCTCGAACCGCTTCGGACGCGGCGGAACGGGCCGGTAGTAGTCGGAGTCGACCCCGAAGAGGACCGGAGCGATCCGCCGCTCGTCGACGCCGTGGCGGGCGAAGACCTCGCGCTGGTTCTCGCTGAGCACGACGAGCCGGTCCACGCCCTGGAGCAGCCGGACCACCTGTCGGCGCCGCTCCGGCGAGCCGGTGAGCAGCTCCTCCGCCCACCAGCAGGAGAGGACCACGAGCGGCGTGCTGCCGTACGGCCCGAGCCGCGCGCGCCGGAGCAGCGCGGGGAGGCCCGCCTCCGGCTCGAGCACGCAGAGCACCGCGTCGGCCGAGCGGACCGCCCGGAGCGCGCGCAGCTGCGTGTCCACGTTCAGCCCCGTGCGGTGCTCCACGACGTCGCGCAGCTTCACGTGCGCGGGCCGAGACGCGTGACCGGGGACGAGGAGCCGCGTCGAGTCGTCCCGGAGGAGGTCGGCCCGGTACGGCAGCCTCCCGCGGGCGAAGGGCTCGCCCGGAGCCAGGCGCAGTGTCGGGTGCTTGAGGAACAGTCCGAGCACTCTGAGGACTTCCGGTTCGCGGGTCATCGTCGTCCTTTCCCGAGGGAGGAGGAGAGGCTCCCCGCGGCATTCCCCGGAAAGCGGATCGGTCTCCTGGCGGGAGGATCAGGAATCATCGGAGAGGGCCATCCGCGCCAGAAGTCCGTCGATAGCCGACTTCCCGGAGGACGGGGAGTAGGAATCGTTCCAGCGGGCACGATCCCTCTCCCGCGACTCCGATAGTCCTCTCTTCTTCCGGGCTCTGATCAGCTCGGCCAGAGCCCGCGGATCCCCGGCTCGGAACGTGGCGTCGATCGACGGGCCGACGACCTCGGGGAGCGCACCGGCGTCGCTCACGACCACGGGGACGCCGGCCGACATCGCCTCCGTCACGACCAGGCCGAACGACTCCGGCTGCACCGACGGCACCACCAGGAGGTCGATCCGCGCGAAGAGGTCGCCGGGCTCGATCCACCCCGGCCGGTCCACCAGAGCGGCGACCGGAGCGAGGGCCGCCTCCACCTCGCGACGCTCCCGCTGCGCCACGAACCGGGGCTCGCCCGCCAGCACCAGGCGATACGCGCCCGGTTCCCCGGCGTCCAGCAGCGCCAGCGCCTCGGTGAGGACCCGCACCCCCTTCGCGAGCGAGGGACGCCCGAGGAAGCCGAGGACGGTCGTCCCGTCCTCCCGCGGCCGCGCCTCCGGCAGGTCGACGCGGCGGCTCCAGTTCGGCAGCACGGTCGACCCGGGGACGACCCCCGCGAGGTAGCGAGAGGGGACGAGGGTCGCCAGCGCGCCGCGGCGGGCCACGGGCGCGAGCAGCCGCTGCAGGCCGGACGGGCGCTGGTGCAGATGCACGATCCGCCGCGGACGCCCTGCGGTCGCGACGGCCGGCACCAGCCCGTTGCACCACAGCACGCCCTCGCGGGAGGAGGCGTCCCAGCGCCGCAGCGCGCGCATCCAGGCGGGTCTGCCCACGGCCTCGAGCTCGACGACCCGGTGGCCGGCGGCGAGGGCGGCGACGACGAGCGCACGCGGCTCCGAGGGGCCGACGACCACGACCGGGACCTCGAGCGCCTCGAGCGCCTCCGCGATGCTCAGCAGCATCACCTCGCCGCCGCCGATGTCGCCGTTGTTGGTCGCGAGCGCCACCGGAGGCCGCCCGGCGCCGCACGGAGGCGGGCGGGGCGGCGGATGATCCACGGGGGAGCGGGCGGCGCCCCCGCGGCCCGCGGGCCCATCCTCACCGAGACGAGCGCCCGGCTCCACCGCCCCGGACGGGCTCCGCGGGCCGCAGGAGCGCTGGAATACTGACCGGATGGAGCTCGTGGGCGTTCTCTGGGCCGACGAGGCCGTGCCGCTCGTGTCGGCGTTCGTCCACCGGCGGGCCGACGCGGCGGGCCTGCGCGCACTCGTGCTCAAGGGACCGACCGCCGCCGCCGACCGGCTCCGGCCGCCCCGCACCTCCGGCGACGTCGACCTGCTGGTCGCCCCCGACGACCTGCCCCGGATCCTGGCCCTCCTGGCCGCCGACGGCTGGACCGAGCGGCCCTGGCCGGACGGACCGACGCTCGCGGCCAAGCACTCGCGCTCCTACCGGCACGCCGCGTGGCCGGTCGACATCGACGTGCACTGGCGGTGGCCGGGATTCCTCGTGCCGCCGCGCGACGCCTTCGAGGCGCTGTGGAGCCGGCACCGGATCGTGGAGCTGGCCGGCCGTCCGGTCGCGACCGCCAGCGTCGCCGACTCGGCGCTCGTGCTGGCGCTGCACGCGCTCCGCGACGCCTGGCAGATCACCGACCCGCGCCTCACGCGGCCCTCCGACTACGACCTGCTCGTCGAGGCGGTGGCCGCCCGCGCGGAGCTGCACGCTCCGCTCCGGGCGGCGGCGGAGGAGCTCGGCGCCGTCCAGACCGCGCAGCCCTTCCTCGACGCGCTCGGCATCCGCGCGCGCGCCGGGGAGGTGCCCGCGGCCGAGCTGCGGGCGTGGCGGATCAACGCGAGCTCGCCCCACGCCTCCGCGGGGTGGGTGCAGGCCGTGCGCGCGGCCGGCTGGCGGCAGCGGCCGCTGCTCCTCGCCCGCGCCGTCTTCCCCGCTCCCCACGCACTGCGTGCCGCCGACCCCGCCATCGGCCCGCGCCGGATCGACGTGGCGGCCGGCTGGTGGCGGCGGCTGCGCCGCGGCGCCCGCACGGCTCCGCTCGCGTGGGACCACCTCCGACGAACGGACAGGACCTGACATGACCCGCCGGCTGATCCGCGCCCCCTTCGGTCTCGGCGTGCGCTTCACCTTCGACGACTCCGTCCCCGACCGCTTCGTGGCGGAGGTGGAGGAGTCGTGGAACGACGTGGACGACGACGCCGATCGCCCGGGCTCCGAGTACCGGGTGTCGCTGACCGAGCCGGTCGGGGAGCCCGGAGTGATCGCGCAGCCGACCGAGGACGCCCTCGCCGAGCACATCGGCGCCGCGCTCACCCTCGCGGCGGCCGACGCCTGCGAGGGCCGGCTGCTCAGCGTGCACGCCGCCGCGGTCGCCCTGCCCGACGGCCGCGTCGTCGCGTTCGCCGGCCGGCCCGGTGCCGGGAAGTCGACCCTCGTGAGCCTCGCCGCTCGGCGGTACGGGTACGTGACCGACGAGACGCTCGCCGTCCGCCGCGACGGGCGGGTGCTGCCGTTCCGGAAGCCCGTCGCCCTCCTCGACGGCGGCGACTGGAAGCGGCACCGCTCCCCCGCCGCGATGGGCCTGCAGCCGCTGCCGGACGCTCCGCTGCGCCTGGCCGCCCTGCTCCTGATCGCCCGCGACCCGTCCGGCCCGGCGGAGCCCCGGCTCGAGCCGATCTCCTTCGACGAGGCGCTCTCGGTGCTGCTGCCGGAGCTGAGCCACTTCGCACGGCTGCCCGCGGCGCTGCACCACCTCGCGGGGCTGCTCGACTCCGTCGGCGGGGCGCGGGTGCTCCGCTACCGCGAGGCGGAGACGGTGCTGCCGCTCCTGGAGCGCCTCGGGGAGCCGTCGCCGGTCGTCGCCGATGCACCAGAGGCCGATCCGGCGGCGCCCGGCCCGGGCCTGCTCGCGCGCGCCGCCGGCGTCGAGTGGGTCGAGCGCGACGGAGTGGTCAGCTGCCTCCTCGACGAGCGGGTCGAGACGCTGACCGGGATCGGCCCGGGGCTGTGGCGCGCTCTCGGGACGCCCGCGACGGTCGACGCGCTGACCGGGGTCGTCGTCGCCGAGCACGGCGCCCCGCCCGCGGGCGACCCCCGGGCGCACGTCGAGGCCGTGCTCGACGCGATGGTCGAGCACGGCCTCGTGGTCCGCGGCGCCTGACGGCGCCGAGCGGCTAGCCCGTGCGGACGTTCGGCCCGACGGAGCCGCGGGCGATGAACAGGTCGAGCAGGTTCACGAGCCCCACCGCGCGGATGTAGAGCGCCGCGACGTCGTAGCGGCCGACGGGGAGCGCCTCGAGGGCGGCCGGCCCGGTCGGGTTGGTGGAGCGGTTCTGCGCGTTGACGTCGATCTGGATGACGTCCCGCAGCGCGGTGAAGACCGGGGTGAGGACCGCGTTCTGCAGCGTCGTGAGCAGCGGCGTCAGGGCCGTGAGAGCGAGGTTCACCACGGTTTGAACAGCCCCCCCGAGAGCACTCGAGACCAGCGGCGTACCGTTGATGAGGATGAGATTCCCGAGACGCGTCCTCAGCGAAGCGAGAAGAGCACTCGTGAAGGACGACGCCGCCGTCCCTGGAACCCGGAGGCTGTTGTCGACGAAGAGGGTCGAGTTCGGCGGAAGGCCGTTGACGTAGGGCGAGGTCGTCCCCTGACCCGGTGCTCCACCGAGCAGAGAGAAGAGGTCGATCGTGATCGTCGCCGGGCTCGCCGACAGCTGAGCCTGGATCGGCTGCGTTCCACCCGGCAGGCTTCCCGCTAGGACCGCGGCTCCGTCAACCGTCACTGTGAGCCCGAAGACGGAGAGATCGAGCACGTCGCTCAGCAAGGTGTTGATCGCGCTCGTGATCGCGGTCAGCGTCGGCGAGGTCAGCACCAGGTCCAGGCGGCCGACCTGGTAGTCGCGCTGCAGATTGTCCGACCCTGGCACGCAGGCCGACTGGAGGGACGCGCGACCGGTCAGGGCACCGATCCGCAGGGTCAGGTCCGTCACGTTGGTGAGCAGAGCGGCCACTCCGGCGCCGCCGGACGCCGCGAGGATCGCCCGGAGGTTCACCGTCCCGAAGTCGGGGAAGCTCCCCGCCGTCGAGTCGAACGCCAGCTGGCCCGCGTCCGTGATCGCGCCGGAGGCGCCGCGGACGGTGCCGTTCGTGTTCGCCGACGCGTACTGGTTGAGGGTGCCGACGCCGGCGGGAGCCGCCAGCGTGAGGAGGGAGGAGAGCGTGCCGGTCAGCCCGGTCGCGTTCACGGCGATCGTGTTCAGCACCGTGGCGTTGACGCCGCCGGTCACGACGGCCGGGTTGCCCTGGTCGGGAGCGATCGCCGTCACGCCCGAGACGCCGGCGACGGTGTCGAGGTTCACTCCGCCGAGGAAGCCGCTGAGGAGGCGTCCGCGGGCGACCGCCTGGAAGACCGTGCCCACCGGGAAGCAGCTGATCGAGACGGCGGAGGCGGACTGCGCCAGCATCACCGCGGGCACCGACCAGACCGCTCCGGCCACGACCGTCCGCCGTGCGAAGACGCCCGCGGAATTCGCGCTCTTCTTCTCGCTCTTATCGCTGATATCGCTGGATGCGAGCGGATTAGACTCCGACATTGGCGGCCCTCCGGTGCTGTCGCTCGACGTACACCCCTTGGCGCGTCGGCGGCAAACATAGCGAGAGAGGCGTCGCGATAAGAGGCGCTGGCGGATTTCTACTCGCAGTGGCGGCGATCAGCGGAGAGGACTCGGAGAAGATGGCAGAGGACCCCCGGCTCCTTCTCTGGCGGCGCCGCCCGGACACGGCCTCCGTCGATCTGAACGGGCGCGTCCTGGTGCTCCCGCTGGACGTCTCCCCGATGGGCAGCCCCTACGCGCTGCGCGAGAGCGTGGCCGCGACCTGGCGGGCGCTCGACGACGAGCCGCAGGACTTCTCCGGCCTGGCCGACCGGCTCGCCCGCCTCCACTCCACCGATCCCGGCGCCATCGCCGACGACCTGGCGCGCGTGCTGAGCGGGCTGGAGGAGCTGCTCCTGGTCGAGAGCAGCCCGCGCGGCGAGGAGCCACGATGAGCGTCGCGAGCGTCGTCGTCCCCAGCTACGCGGGGGCGGCCCGCCTGCCCCGCCTCCTCGCCGCCCTCGCGGCTCAGACCCACCGCGACCTCGACGTGGTCGTGGTCCTCGACGGCGTCGTCGATGCCAGCGAGCGCGCCCTCGACGCCTCCCCCGTGCCCGTGCGCCGCGTCGTGCTCCCCGAGAACCGGGGGCGCTCCGCCGCGCTCACCGCCGGCTTCGACGCCGCGCGGGGCGACGTGCTGATCCGCTGCGACGACGACCTCGAGCCCGGCCCGGGCTGGGCCGCCGCGCACGTCGGGGCCCACCGGGACGCGGTCGTCGGCGTCGTCGGCCTCTGCCCCGACGTCGATCCGGGCACCGCCTACTCCCGCGCCTACGGCCGGCCCGCCGGCGAGCGCTTCCGCCGCGGCGCCTACGCGGCGGGCCCCGACGCCTCCTGGCGCTACTGGGGCGGCAACGTCTCGGTGACGCGGGCGACCTACGACCGGGTCGGCGGCTACAGCACCGACTACCGCGAGTACGGCTGGGAGGACGTCGACTGGGGCTATCGGCTGCACCGCCTGGGAGTGCCGGTGCGGATCGAGCCCGGCGCCGAGGCCCTGCACCACGGCGCCTCCGTCTCGGCGGCGGTCCGCAGCCGGCGCGCGTTCCTCTCGGGAGCGGCCCGCCGCACCTTCGAACGGCTGCACCCCGAGCAGGTTCGGGAGGCGGTGCCCGCGGCCGGCGCGTGGGACGCGGCCGTGCGCCTCCTGGCCCGCGGCGGGAGCGAGCGGCGGACGGCACTGGTCGCGGGAGTCGCGGACGCCGCGCTCGGAGTGGTGCCCCGCCCGGTCGGCGAGAAGCTGGTCGCGCTCGCCGTCGAGTCCGCGGCGATCGCGGGCTACGACCGCGGCAGAGGGCGTCCCGCGCACGGGTGACGGCGGCGCGGATCGACGGACCCGCGGGCCCGGCAGCGGCGCCGACGCCGCGCGGGAGCCGATCTAGGCTCCCCCGCATGCGAGTCCTTCTGGTGGGCGGAGCGGGCTACATCGGGAGCCACACTGCCGTCGCGCTCCTCGAGAGCGGCCACGAGGCGCTGGTCGTGGACGACCTCTCGCACGCGAGCGAGCGGACCCTCGACGCGGTGGAGGAGCTGACCTGCTCAGTGGTCCCCCGCCTGATCGCCGACGCGCGCGACACGGCCGCGCTGACCCGCTTCCTCGCCGCCCACGGACCGGTCGACGCCCTGGTCCTGCTCGCCGGGCTCAAGTCGGTCGGCGACTCGGTGCGGCGGCCCCTCGAGTACTGGACTGTCAACGTCGGGCTCGCCACCGCGGCGTTCTCGGTCGCGGCGGAGAGGGGGATCCGCACCGTCGTGTTCTCGAGCTCGGCGGCCGTCTACAGCCCGGGCGGCGCGATGCCGGTCGGGGAGGACTCCCCCGCCGGGCTCAGCGCGGCGAGCCCCTACGGCGCGACCAAGCGCGTGATCGAGGAGATCCTCGGCGACGCCGCGCGCGCCGATCCCCTCCTGCGCGGGGTCAGCCTCCGCTACTTCAATCCCATCGGCGCGCACCCGTCGGGGCGGATCGGCGAGGATCCGGCGACGGCGCCAGGGAGCCTCCTGCCCGTGCTGACGCGGGCCGCGGGCGACCCCTCCCGGTGCGTCGACGTCCTCGGCGACGACTACCCGACCCCCGACGGCACGGGGCTGCGCGACTACATCCACGTCTGCGATCTCGCGGCCGGGCACGTCGCGGCGCTCGAGCGTGCGCGGCCCGGGCACCGCGTCTACAACCTCGGCACGGGCTCGCCGACGAGCGTCCTCGAGCTGATCGACGAGGTCGAGCGGGCGAGCGGGGAGACGGTCCGGTGGCGGGTCGTGGAGCGTCGGCCGGGCGACCTCGCCGCGAGCTGGGCCGACCCGGCACGCGCCGAGCGGGAGCTGGGCTGGCGGGCGGTGCGCACCGTCCGCGAGGGCGTCCGCGACCAGTGGCGGTGGCAGACCCTGCAGCGCATCGGCGTCTCCTGATCCTTTCGGCAAGGCGTCACTGAAAGAGTGACTTCTTCTTCTCCGCGGCTCTTCTCCATCGTTGTGATCTCCAAGGGAATAGCGCCTCCGCGACGCACTCCAGACGATCCTCGCCATTCCGCTCGCGGCTTATCCGGATTATCGGACTCTCCTTTCCCCGTCGTTCTGCGACGACTCGTACTCGCCTTTCGATTCCTTCTCCACGAGCCGGTTAGCTTCTACTGCACTGCTGATCGGTCACCGACGACGGATAAGCATTCGGAGCCGCTCCCGTCTCCGGATGGCCGCCCGATCCTCACCGCACGCCCGGGGGAAGGGGCCCATCATCACTGCCGTCATCGACGCGACCACCCGTTCCCGATCCGTCCCGCCGGTCGGTCCCGGCCTGATCGTGCACGAGTGGGTCGAGCGCCGCGGAGGCGCCGAGCGCGTGCTCGAGGCGATGACCGAGGCCTTCGCCGACGCCGACGTCCGCGTCCTCTGGAGCGACTGCGCCGAGGTCGTCGGCAGGCCCGTCTCGGAGTCCTGGCTGGCGCGCACGCCGCTGCGCCGCCACAAGGTCCTCGCCCTGCCGGCGATGCTGCCCACGTGGCGGCTCCCGGTCGGCGCCTCCCGCGAGTGGGTGCTGGTCAGCTCGCACCTCTTCGCCCACCACGTCCGCACCAGCGGGCCGACCCGCAAGCTCGTCTACGCGCACACGCCGGCCCGCTACATCTGGGAGCCCGACCGCGACGGCCGCGGCAGCAGCCTCGCCGCCCGCACCGCGAGCCTGCTCCTCAAGCCGATCGACCGCCTCCGCGCCGCCGAGGCCTCCTCCATCGCCGTGAACAGCCTCTTCACCGGGCAGCGGGTGCGCGACGCGTGGCACCAGCCGTCGCGGGTCATCTACCCGCCGGTGAACACCGAGCTGCTCTCGACGATCACCGACTGGCGCTCCCCGCTCGACGACGACGAGCTGCGCCTCCTCGACTCGCTCGCCCGGCCGTTCATCCTGGGCGCCTCGCGGTTCGTCCCCTACAAGCGCCTCGAGAAGGTCATGGACGCCGGAGCCCGCACCGGGCTGCCGGTCGTCATCGCCGGGCACGGCCCCTGGGAGGCGCGGCTCCGCGCCTACGCCGAGGAGATCCGGGCCGACGTGACCTTCGTCATCTCGCCCTCCGACCAGCTGATCCGCGCGCTCTACGCGCAGGCGCTCGTGTACGTCTTCCCCGCCGTCGAGGACTTCGGGATCATGCCCGTCGAGGCGATGGCCTGCGGGACGCCGGTCATCGGGACCGACATCGGCGGAGTGCGCGAGAGCGTGTCCCTCGCCGGCGGGGGCGTCATCGCCGACCTCGAGGGCGATCCGGACTGGAGCGACCTGCTGCGCCGTGCGCTCGCGCTCGACGTCGACGCCTTCCGGGCTCGCACCCGGGTCTTCTCGCGCCGGCGCTTCATCGCCGAGATCCAGGACTGGGTCGCCGAGCAGACCGCCTGACGACGGCGCTCCCCGCCGCGGGAGGCCGTCCGTGCGCGCGTCACCGTGCGAGCGGACGACGCTCCCGCGGAGGGATCAGAACAGGCCGCGCGGGGGCTCGATCGAGGCGAGGACGCCGGGGGCGGCGATCACGCTGAGGCGGCCGACCTCCTCCGGGGTCAGCTCGGGCAGGCGCTGCGCGAGGTCGAGGAAGCGCTCGATCTCGGACTCCTCGAGCACGTCGGCAGCGAGCGTGCGGAACTTCGACACGTACTGCTCGCGGCTGAACGGATGCGCGCCCAGCGGATGCGCGTCCGCCACCGCGATCTCGTCGACGATCGTCGTGCCGTCCGTCATCAGGATCTCGACGCGCGCGCCGAACGCCTTCTCGCCCGGATCGGTGGAGTGGTAGCGGCGCGTCCACTCCGCGTCCTCCTGCGTGGTGACCCGGTGCCAGAGCGCGATCGTGTCGGCGCGGGCGGCCCGCTCGGGGGCGTAGCTGTGCACGTGGTGCCAGGCGCCGTCCTGCAGCGCCACCGTGAAGATGTACGGCACGGAGTGGTCCAGCGTCTCGCGGGACGCGGCCGGGTCGTACTTCTGCGGGTCGTTCGCGCCCGAGCCGATCACGAAGTGCGTGTGGTGCGACGTGTGCAGGACGATCCGCTCGACGCGCTCGGGATCGGCGGCCTCGGGGTGCGTGCGGTGCAGGCGGCGGGCGAGGTCGATCAGCGCCTGCGCCTGGTACTCGGCCGAGTGCTCCTTCGTGTACGTGTCGAGGATCGCGCGCTTGGCCTCGCCGCGGTCGGGAAGCGGGACGTCGTAGCTCGCGTCGGCGCCGTCGAGCATCCAGGCGATGACGCCGTCCTCGCCCTCGTAGATCGGCGACGGGCTGGTCTCACCGCGCATCGCCCGGTCGACCGCCTCGATCGCCATCTTGCCCGCGAAGGCCGGCGCGTACGCCTTCCAGCTCGAGATCTCGCCCTTGCGCGACTGCCGCGTGGCGGTCGTCGTGTGCAGGGCCTGCGCGACGGCCTGCTCGATCGTCGCGACGTCGAGGCCGAGCAGCGTGCCGATCCCGGCGGCGGCCGAGGGGCCGAGGTGCGCGACGTGGTCGATCTTGTGCCGGTGCAGGCTGATCGCGCGCACCAGGTCGACCTGGACCTCGTATCCGGTGACGATGCCGCGGACGAGCTGCGCCCCGCCGATGCCCGCGTGCTGGGCGACGGCGATCAGCGGAGGGATGTTGTCGCCCGGGTGCGAGTACTCGGCCGCCAGGAACGTGTCGTGGTAGTCGAGCTCGCGCACGGCGACCCCGTTGGCCCAGGCCGCCCACTCGGGCGAGACCCGGCGGGCCGGGTCGACGCCGAGGACGACCGAGCCCTGGCCGCCGATGGAGGCGGGGTGCGCGAGAGCCTGCGCGCGGGCGGCGACGACCGGGCGGCGCAGGAGCGACGCGGTGGCGACGGCGGCGTTGTCGATGACCCGGTTGACCACCATCTCGGCGACCTCGTCGTCGATCTCGACCGGATCGGCGGCGACCTCGGCGATCGCGTGGGCGAGCTGCCCGTGTCGCGGGAGCTCCTCGTCGCTGCGGTGGACGCGGACGTGGTGTTCGTGCACGGGCGGCTCCTTCGTCTCTCCCCCAGGCTATCGCCCGCCTCCGGCCCCGGCCGCGCGGGCAGAATGGGCGGATGTCCTCCCCCACGCGCGTCGCGGCGCTCGACTGCGGCACCAACTCCCTCCGCCTGCTGATCGCCGACGTGGAGGGCGGCCGCCTCCGGGACGTCCAGCGCCGCACCGAGCTCGTGCGGCTGGGCCGCGGGGTCGACCGCACCGGCCGCTTCGACCCGGCCGCGCTCGAGCGGACTCTCGCCGTCACCCGCGAGTACGCGGCCGCCGCGCAGGAGGCCGGCGCCGAGCACCTCCGCTTCGTCGCCACCTCGGCCACCCGCGACGCGGCCGACCGCGAGGACTTCCTCGCCGCCGTCGAGCGGATCCTCGGCGTCACCCCGGAGACGATCTCCGGCGAGGAGGAGGCGCGGCTCTCCTTCCGCGGCGCGGTCTCGGCCGTCGACTCCGCCCGGCCCGTGCTGGTCGTCGACCTCGGCGGCGGCTCGACCGAGCTCGTGCTCGGCGGAGCGGAGCCGGAGCAGGCGCACTCGATGGACGTCGGCAGCGTCCGCCTGACCGAGCGCCACCGCCGGGCCGCCGAACCGACGGAGGGCGAGCGCGCGGCGATGCGGGCGGACGTGGCCGCCGCGCTGGCCGCCTCCTCCGTCGACCTCTCGCAGGCCCGGAGCGTCGTCGGCGTCGCCGCGACCGTGCTCACGATCACCGCGCACGTCCTCCGCAGCACCGACCGCGCTGCGCTCGAGACGTCCCTCCCCCTCTCCGACGTCCTCGCCGCCTGCGACGAGCTCGCCGCACTGTCTCCGGAGGGGACGGCGGCCCTCCCCTGGGTCCGCCCGGGGCGCGAGGACGTGCTGGCGGCCGGCGCGCTGGTCTGGGGCGAGGTCCTCCGCGCGGTCCACGAGGCGTCGCCGGGCGTCGACCGGGTCCACTCGACCGCGCACGACATCCTCGACGGCATCGCGCTCGGCCTCGCCTGACGCCCGCGCGGGTCAGGCGGTGAGGGCGCTCCCGGAGTCGCGCGGGAGCCGGGCGGCGGCGGCGAGCGGCACGAGGGTCAGCACCGCGAGGGCGAGGAAGGCGACGCGGTACGGGACGAGGCCGGGCCCGATCGCGGTGCCGACGGCGAGCGCCACCGCGCCCACCGCGACTCCGAGGCCGGCCGCGATCTGCTGCGTGGTGGCGTTGAGGGTGTTCGCGCCCGACATCCCCGCCTGCGGGACCTCGGCGAACGTGACGGTGTTGTAGGCCGTGAAGCCCGCCGAGCGGGCCACTCCGCTCAGCACCAGCAGCGCGACCACGAGCGCCACCGGAGTCGCCGGCTCGAGGAACGCCATCGCCGCCATGCACGCGGCCCCGACCGCGCTCGCCGCGACCAGCACCCCGCGGAAGCCGAGGCGCCGCAGCAGCGGAGTCGTGGCCGGCTTGATCGCCAGGTTGCCGGCGAAGAGCGCCAGCACCACGGAGCCGGCCCGCACCGGGCTCCAGCCGAACGCGTCCTGGAACAGCAGCGGGAGCAGGAACGGCACCGCGTTCACGGTCGCCCGGTAGAGCGACCCGCTCGCGTTGGCGACCCGGAAGGTGCGGAAGCGGAAGGCGTCGAGCCGCACGAGCGGATGCTCGGCGCGGCGCAGGTGCCGCACGGCGAGCGCCGTCACGACCGCGCCGACGAGCAGCGGCGCCACCGCCCGCCCGTCGAGCTCGGAGCCGGTGAGGAGCCCCGCCGCTCCGACCAGCGCGCCGAGACCGACCGCGACGAGCGCCAGCCCCGTGACGTCGAGCGGGGGCGGCGCGCTCTCGGAGGTGGCGGGGACGATCCGGCGCGCGATCGCGAACGCGACGACCCCGAGGGGCAGGTTGATCAGGAAGATCCAGTGCCAGGAGGCGACGGTCGTGAGCAGCCCGCCGAGGAACGGCGCGATCACGGGGGCGACCAGTCCCGGCCAGACCAGGATCGCGATGGCATGGATGATCCCCTCCCGCGGAGTCGCCCGCAGCACCGCGAGCCGGCCGACCGGCACCATCAGCGCGCCGCCGACGCCCTGCAGGACCCGGGCGCCGACCAGCAGCGGCAGCGTGGGGCTGAGCGCGCAGAGCAGGGAGGCGAGGGTGAAGACGGCGATCGCGGTGGTGAAGACGCGGCGCACGCCGAAGCGCTCGCTGAGCCAGCCCGAGGCCGGGATGAGCACGGCGACGGTGAGGAGGAACGCGGTGACGGTGATCGAGACCGCGGCGGAGTCGACGCCCAGGTCGGCGGCGATCGCGGGCGCGGCCGTCGTCACGATCGTGGCGTCGAGGTTCTCCATGAAGAAGCAGCCGGCGACGAGCAGCGCGAGGGAGCGGTGGCGGGGGTCCGTGCTGTCCTCCTCGGCGTGGGGCTGTCGGCGGCGAGCGTAGCGCGGCGACGGCGCGGCCGCCGGGCGGGTACCGTCGCAGCATGAGCGCTGCAGCCGAGACCAGGACGATCCAACTCCGACGCTACGAGCTGATGGACGGGGTGATGGACGACTTCCTCGCCTGGTTCCCCGAGCGGATCGTGCCGGCGCGCGAGGCCCACGGCTTCCGGATCGAGTTCGCCTACGCCGACCGCGAGGTGAACGAGTTCGTCTGGGCGGTCAGCACGGCCGGCGACGCCGACGCGTTCGCCGAGGTCGAGCGGGCGTACCTGGCCTCGCCCGAGCGCGACGCCGCCTTCGCGGGCGAGCCGAAGCGCGTCGCGGTGCAGCACGTGCGGCTGGTCGAGCGGATCGTCTGACCCGGGCGGCGTCCGAGCCGAGCGGCGTCCGACCCGGGCGCCGTCGTCTCCGGGGCGCCGCCGACTCCGGGTGCCGTCGGGTCCGGGCCCGTCAGCTCCGGGCGCGCCGCACGGCCGCGAGGACGCCGCGGACCACGAGCGTCCCGACCGCGATCGACCCGATCGCTCCGGTCAGGCGCGCCCAGACGTGCTTCGGCCGGTCGATCCCGGCGCGGTCGGCGGGCGAGGGGAGCGAGGCGGGCGCGAGCGTGCGGCCCGCGGCTCCCGCCTCGGCCATGTGGGCGAGCCGGCGCACGGCCTCGCGGTTGCGGATCCAGAGGAACGAGTGCATCAGCGGCTTCGGGACGAGCGTGCCCGGGCCCTTCACGGGCGCCTCGTGCATCCGCACCTTCGCGCCGCGCGCGTGCGGCTCGACCTCGACGCGCACCCGGGCCTCGCCGAGCGGCCAGCCGGCGGCCTGGATGACCATCCGGCGCGGCGGGTCCCACTCGAGGACCGTGGTGCGGTCGTCGATCACGAGCGGCCACAGGCCGAAGGAGTGGTGCAGCTGCGAGCCCACGTGCGGGAAGTCGGCGTCGACCTTCCGCATCCTCGACGCGCCGACGACCCAGCTCGGGAACAGCCAGCCGGAGGCGAGCACCGCGAAGACGGACTCGGGCGGGCAGTGGACGACGCGGGTGGTGCGGGACATCGCGGACTCCTTCGAGTGGTGGTGGGGCGCGTGGCGGCGCCGTCCCTCAGCCTGGCAGGCCGGGGGCGGCGACGGGCGCAGCGCAACGGCGGCGGCTCAGGCCGGGCGCGCCTCCGGCGACAGGTCGGGCGACTCGCGCACCCCGAACTCGTGCCGCAGCGCGCTGCGGGCGGCGTGCCAGCCGGCCATGCCGTGCACGCCCGGCCCGGGCGGGGTGGACGAGGAGCAGAGGTAGAGCCCCTTCGCGGGCGTCCGCCACGGGTCGGTCGTGGGGACCGGGCGCGAGAGCAGCTGCGCGACGCTCGCGGCTCCGGCGGCGATGTCCCCGCCCAGGTAGTTCGGGTTGTAGGCCTGCATGTCGCGCGCGGTCATCGAGGAGGCGCCGATCACGCGGTCGCGGAACCCGGGGGCGAAGCGCTCGATCTGGGCGGTGATCGCCTCCTGCTGGTCGGCGGGCGAGTACCGGGGGACGTGCGTGTACGCCCAGAGGACGTGCTTGCCCTCGGGCGCCCGGGTCGGATCGGCGATCGAGGGCTGCGCCACCAGCACGTAGGGGCTGCGGCTGTGCCGGCCGCGCTTCACGTCGCGCTCGGCGGCCGCGATCTCGGCGCGGCTGCCTCCCACGTGCAGCGTGCCCGCGCCGGCGAGCTCCGGGTTCGTCCACGGCACCGGTCCGTCGAGGGCGAAGTCGACCTTGGCCACGCCGTTGCCGTAGCGGAAGCGCTGAAGGGCCGCCGCGTACGCCGGGGGCAGCCGGTCCCCCGCCATCGCGAGCAGCGCCGTCGGCGTGCCGTCGACGAGCACGGCGCGGGCCGGGGGCAGCTCGGAGAGCGAGGTCACCTCGACGCCGGTCTCGATGGTGCCGCCGTGCGCCCGGAGGTCGTCGGCGAGCGCGTCGACGATCGACTGGCTGCCTCCGATCGGCACCGGCCAGCCGCGCGCGTGGGCGTAGGCGCCGAGCGCCAGGGCGGCCGCGGCCGTCGACGGGCTCGGCATCGGGCGGATCGAGTGCGCGGCGACCCCGGAGAACATCGCCGGGGCGACGTCCTCGCGGAAGCGCAGGTTCCACACCGGGGTGCCCTGCTCGAGCACCCGCAGTCCGAAGCGGATCAGCACGCTCGGGTCCGTCGGGATCCGCAGCAGCGCGTCGTTGGTGAAGCCCGCGACGCGGTCGGCCCGCTCGGAGAGAGGTCCCATCAGGGCGCGCCACGCCGCCCCGTCGCGGCCCAGCGCCTCGGCCGTGCGGTCGAGGTCGCGGTAGGCGATGCCCGCGCGGCCCCCGTCGAGCGGATGCGCGTACGAGATCTCGGGGACGACCAGCTCGATGCGCCGGTCGAGCCCGAAGGCACGGAAGAAGCCGGACGCGAGCGCCATCGGGTGCACCGCCGAGCAGACGTCGTGGTGGAAGCCGGGCAGCGTCAGCTCCGCCGTGCGCGCGCCGCCGCCGATCGTCTCGTTGCGCTCGAGCACGGTGACCGAGAGCCCGGCCCGCGCGAGCGTGACCGCGGCGGCGAGGCCGTTGGGCCCCGCCCCGATGACGACGGCGTCGACCACGGTCACTTCCTCCGCAGGGCCGAGACGACGCCCGCGGCGCCGGCGGCGAGGGCCGCGGCGGCCCCCGCGTAGCTCAGGGCGCGGTGGCGGATCATCCAGATCTGGGGCGTCATGGTGTGCGCGCGGTCGCTGAAGAGGCCGCGGGCGCCGTGATCGCCGGGGACCGGCTCGTAGACGTTGTTCGGGAGCATCGGCTCCGTCTTGTCGGGGGCCTGCTGACCGTCGAAGGCGCTGCGGGCGAGGTACCAGTCCATGAAGCGCCCGGCGAAGCGGTCGCCGAGGATGGTGCCCGCGGTCGGCTCGCCGACCCAGGTGCGGCGGCGCGGCTTGTCGGCCACGTCGGCGATCGCGATCGCGCCCACCTCGGGCTCGTAGATCGGCGGCACGGGCTGCGGGTGGTGCGGCAGCTGCGACTTCACCCAGTTGAACTGGATGGTGTTGAGCGCCGGCATGTCGACCTCGGACAGGCGCACGCGGCTCTTCGCGTGCAGCAGCTCCGCGGTGACGGCCTCGGTGAAGCCTCGGGCGCCGAACTTGGAGGCGCAGTACGCGGCCTGCAGCGGGATGCCCCGGTGCGCGAGGGCGGAGCCGACCTGGATGACGTGCCCGCGGTCGCGCGGGGTCATCCGGGAGAGGGCTGCGCGGGTGCCGTTGACGAAGCCGAAGAAGTTGACGCCCACGGCGCGCTCGAAGTCGGCGGGCTCGGTCGAGAGGAACTCGCCGAAGACGCCGACCATCGCGTCGTTGACCCACAGCTCGATCGGGCCGAGCTCGGCCTCGACCCGGTCGGCCGCCGACTCGACGGCCTCGCGGTCGGCCACGTCGGTCGGGATGCCCAGCCCGCGCCGGCCCTTCTGCTCGATCTCGGCGACCGTGGCCGCCAGTCCGTCCTCGCCGCGTGCCAGCACGGCGACGTCCCAGCCGCGGGAGGCGAGCTCGCGGACCGTGGCGCGTCCGAGCCCGGCCGTGCCGCCCGTGACGACGGCGACTCCGCGGCTCATGCGCGGGCCTCGCGGGAGGAGGTCTCGAGGCGGGGGTGCTGCGTCATGGTGCGGGCTCCTTCGTGAGGGCGCGGTGTGCGTCGGGAGTCCCACGCTAGGCGGGAGCGGCGGCGCGGCGCGCGGGGTTGCGCCCGATCGGTGGAGAGCTCGGTGGATCCGCGCCCGGGGAGGAGAATCGCTCCCGACAGCTCCCGGCTCTCCTCCAGAGACCGCCGCCAGACTGACGCCCGCCCGAGCACCCTCCGACCGGATCGACGCATGACCTCTCTCCTCGACCTGAGCCTCGTCTCCGGCCCCCTCGTCGTCGCCGTCTACGTGCTCGCGATCGGAGCGCTCCTCCTCCTGCTCGCCGCCCACGTCCGCGCTCCCCGCCGCGGGCGCTCCCGACGCGGCGGGATCGCCGTCGCGGTCCTCCTCCTGGGCCTGATCGGCGGCGCCGCCCTGGCCGCCCTCGTCGACGGGCCCGACGGCCCGTTCGGCGTCGACTTCACGCCGGTCACCCGGGTCGCGATCGGCCTGGGGATCGGCGCGCTGGGCGTCGCGCTGGTCGTCCTCGGCCATGCGATCGCCCGCCGGCGCGTGCGGGGGGTGCTCGCGTCGCTCGCCGCCGGAGTGCTCGTCGTCGCGGCGGCCGCGATGACCGTCAACATCGACTTCGGCCAGTACCCCACGGTGCGCAGCGCGCTCGGGATCAGCGCGTACTCCGACTCCTCCGTGCCGGTCGCCGCCGCGGACGGACCGCACTCGGACCTCGCGACCTGGACCGCCCCGGCCGGGATGCCCGCCGTCGGCTCGGTCTCGACGGTCGCCATCCCCGCCACCGCGTCGGGCTTCCCGGCCCGCGACGCCGTCGTCTACCTCCCGCCCGCGGCCCTCACCGCGACCCCGCCGCTGCTGCCGGTGATGATCATGCTCTCGGGGCAGCCGGGGTCGCCCTCCGATCCCCTCTCGACCGAGAAGTTCCAGCAGACCCTCGACGCCTACGCCGCCGCGCACGCCGGCCTCGCGCCGATCGTCGTGTCGCCCGACCAGCTGGGCGATCCCGACAGGAACCCGATGTGCGTCGACTCGCCGCTCGGGAAGTCGGCCACCTATCTCACCGTCGACGTCCCGAACTGGATCCGCGCCAACCTGCCGGTGCTCGGCGACGCGCAGCACTGGGCGATCGGCGGCCTCTCGCAGGGCGGGACCTGCTCGATCCAGCTCGGCGCCGGCCACCCGTCGCTCTTCGGCAACATCGTCGACGCCTCGGGCGAGCTCGCGCCGACCCTCGGCAGCGAGGCGGCGACGGTCGCGCAGGGGTTCGGCGGCGACCAGGCCGCCTACGAGGCCGCGAAGCCGGTGAACGTCCTCGCGGAGAACGCCCCCTACACCGGCACCGTCGCGATCTTCGGCGTCGGCGCCGAGGACACCTCGTTCCTCCCCGGGGCGAAGACCGTCTACGCCGCGGCCGTCGCCGCCGGCATGAGCGCCACCTACCTCGAGGTGCCGGACAGCGCCCACGACGTCACGGCGTGGTCGGCGACCTTCGACAAGGGCCTCGAGATCCTCGCCGACCGCTGGAAGCTCGTCCCCGCCTCCTGAGCGGCTCCGGGCCTCAGGCGCTCTCGACCAGCCGGACCGCCGCCTCGATCCCGCCGCTCCACGGCGCCCCGTGTCCCGGTACCACCCAGCGCGCCCTGGTGGGCAGGAGCGCCCGGAGCGACGCGAGCGCCTGCTCCGGCTCGTCTGTGAAGGGCGCGGGCTGCGGACCCGTGCGGCCGGTGAGCACGTGGCGGGTGGTCAGCCCGTCGCCGACGAAGACCGCGTCGGCCAGCGGCACGTGCACGGCGATGCTCCCCGGGGAGTGACCCGGGAGCGCGATCACGCGGGGAGCGCCCGGCAGGTCGAGCGTCTGCCCGTCGTGCACCTCGACGACCTCGGTGAGCGGCGGGACCGTCGCGATGCCCTTCCGCAGAGCGTAGGCCGCGAAGCCGAGGAGCGGCAGGACGCGCAGCCGCGGTGTCGCGGTCCTCGGCTTCGCCCCGCCCTTCGCCCGCTCGGCGTCGGCGGCGTGCACGTGGACCGGCACGCCGTGGTCGCGGCGCAAGCGCTCGGCGAAGCCCACGTGGTCGGAGTCGCCGTGGGTCAGCACGACGCCGCGCACGTCGTCGAGGGTGCGGCCCATTGCGCGCAGCTCGGCCAGGAGCTCCGGCCAGAGACCCGGCAGGCCGGCGTCGATGAGCGTGACGCCCTCGTCGGTGTGGACGAGGTGGACGGCGACGATGTCGGTGCCGATGCGGCGCAGGTGGGGTCCGAGTTCCATGATGGCTACGCTAGTTAGCCATCATGGCTACTGTCAATAGCTATACTCGGCCCATGCCCACTCCCGACCGCACCTCCCTCGAGGCGATCGTGCGCGCCGCCGGCGAGCTCCTCGAGCGCGACGGGCTCGCCGGGGTCACGATGCAGGCCGTCGCGCAGAGCGTCGGAGTCCGCGCCCCCTCCCTCTACAAGCGCGTCGAGGGGCGCGAGACGCTGATCCGCCTCGTCGCCGCGGACGCCCTGACCGTGCTCGCCGACCGCCTCGCCGACGCCCCGGACGCCGCCGCGCTCGCCGACCGCCTCCGCGCCTTCGGCCACGAGCGGCCGGCCGCGTTCCTCCTCGTGATGGCCCCCGCTCCCGGCACGCCCGTCGCCGCCCAGGAGTACCGCGACGCGGCGAGCGCCCGCCTGCTGGACCTCACCGCGCAGCTGGCGGGCGAGGAGGACGCCCTCGAGGCGGCGCGCACGCTGACCGCCTGGGCGACGGGGTTCATCGGGATGGAGATCACCGGCGCCTTCACCCTCGGCGGCGATGTGGAGAGCGCCTGGCGCTTCGGGCTGGGGCGGATCGTCTCCGCGCTCGCTCCGGCCGCGTCGCGCTGAGCGCCGCGACTCAGGCCCGGCGGAACGCCGCCTCGTCCTCGAGGAACCGCGGACGGCACGCGACGATCCCGCTGACCAGCAGCACCGCCACTCCGGCGAACAGCAGCGCGTACGCGCCGCTCCAGTCCCCCTGCGCCTCGTAGAGCACGCCGATCAGCAGCGGACCGAGGCAGGCGAGCCCGTAGCCGAGCCCCTGCGTGGCGCCGGAGAGGGTCGAGGAGCCGGTGGTCGTCCGCGTCCGCGCGTTCACGAGCGTCAGCGTCATCGGGAACGTGCTGACGCCGAGCCCGAGGCAGACCACCCACGCCACGGCTCCCTCCAGCGGAGCGACGACGAGGCCGGCGTAGCCGACCGCGAGCAGCGCGCAGCACACCACCACGACCACGACCGGGTTGCGCATCCCCAGCGTCAGCGGCGGCACCACGAAGGCGGCGGCGAGGCCGAACACCGAGAACAGCGCCAGCAGCGCCCCGCCTTGCGCCGGATCCGCGCCCGCGTCGACGAGGATCGTCGGCAGCCAGGTGATGATCCCGTAGGTGTGCAGACCGGTCATCCCGAGCATCAGCACCATCGCCCAGAGCAGCGGCGTGCGCCAGGCCCCGTCCACGCGGCCGCCGGCGGCGGCCGGAGCCGCCCCGCCTCCTCCGCGGGCCGCGAGCGCCGCCCAGAGCAGGCACGCCGCGGCCGTCATCACGGCCCAGATCCCGATCGCCCAGCGCCACCCCGCCGTCGAGGCCAGCGGCACCGCGACCAGCGGAGCGACGAACTGGCCCACCTGCAGCAGCGCCAGGTAGAGCGAGCTGACCGTCTTGATCCGCTCGGCGAAGTACCGCTTCACGATCGGCACGATGAGCACGTTCGTGGTGCCCACGCCCGCGAAGGCGACGACGGTCGAGAGCACCAGAGCGACCGGGTTCGGGCTCAGCGCGCGGAGGGCGATGCCCAGCGTGGTCACCAGCGTCGCGATCGCGAGCGTGCGCTCCAGGCCGATCCGGCGCGAGACGGCCGCGGCGACGAAGCCGAAGACGGCGAAGGAGGCGGTGACGATCGTCCCCAGCGCCCCGTAGAGCGAGGGCCCGAAGCCGAGATCGGCGCCGATCGTGTCGAGCAGCGGGCTGAAGCCGGTGACGGCGGTGCGGAGGTTCAGCGCGGTGATCGCGATGGCGGCGAGGGCCAGGAGGGCGGTGGCGCGGAGCGTCGGTGCTGCGGTCATGGAGTCCCCGAGAGATAGGATGATGGGATGAATCCTGGCGAGTCTAGCCCCGCGGCGCCGTTCCAGCGCGAGAGCGTGATCGACCACGTCACGGCGCTGTTCCACGAGGAGATCCGCTCGGGCCGCTGGGCCGTCGGCGAGCGGATCCCGGTGGAGGCCGAGCTCGCCCGCTGGACCGGCGCCGGACGCAACTCCGTCCGCGAGGCCGTCCAGGCCCTCGTGCAGGCGGGCCTCGTGCGGCGGGAGCAGGGGCGCGGCACGTTCGTCACCGCGCGATCGCAGCTCGCCGAGTCGCTGCGCCGCCGCATCCCGAGCGCCGCCCGCCGGGAGGGCCTCGAGCTGCGGTTCGCGATCGACGGGGCGACGGCCGCGCTGGCGGCCGAGCGCCGCACCGGGGAGGACGTCGCCTCCCTCCGCGCCCTGCTGGCCCGCCGGGCCCGCTCGTGGGAGGCTCCGGAGCTCGCCGAGCGGATCGCCGCGGACACCGCGCTGCACCGGGCCGTCGTCGTCGCGACCCACAACGACCTGTTCGTCGAGCTCTACGACGGCCTCACCGGCATGTTCGAGTCGGTGCTGGAGGAGGACGTCGTCGGCGAGGAGGACGTGCACGCCCGCCAGCACGCCGAGCTGGTCGAGGCGATCGCCGCGGGCGACGCCGAGGGGGCGCGGCGCCGGATCGAGGAGCTGCTCGCGCCGCTGCTGGCCGAGGCGCAGCACGACGTCTGACGGGAATCCTCCGCGGCCGGCGGCGGACGGCACGCGCTCGCGGCCGGTTCCGTGCCGCCCGCCGAGTGGGATCAGCCCCGCGGACGCCGGGTCGACCAGAGCGCCCACGCCACCAGCAGCGGCTGGAACGCGAGGCGCACGGCGCGCTTGCGGTCGGTGTCGAGGCCGAAGGCGCTCGTCCGCGTCACCCACTGCGAGACGTTGCCCGGGAAGATCGCGGTGAAGAAGGCGGCGGCCGCGGCTCCGACCAGCGGCGCCCGTCGGCGCGCGAGCACCAGCGAGGCGCCCAGGCCGATCTCGACCACGCCCGAGGCGAGCACGACCGCGTCCTTGTCCAGCGGCACCCACTCGGGCACCTGCGCCTGGAACTCCTCCCGCTTGCGGGTGAGGTGGCTCACCCCCGCGAAGAGGAGGGCGGAGCCGAGGAGCACCTTGGCGCCGGTGCGGAGGAGGGAGGGGGAGGAGGATGTCATGCGCTCCATCGTTCCCGATGCGGGCCGCCGCCGCCGCCGTGGCGCGGCCACTGCGCACGAACGTGCCGGTGTCGGAGGCGGCGCCTAGTCTGATCGCGTGACTGACCGCATCCTCGTCCTCACCACCGGTGGCACCGTCGACAAGGAGTACTCGCTCGCGGGCGAGCTCGAGATCGGCGCCCCGATGGTGCCGCGCCTGCTCGCCCCGGTGCTCACCACGCTCGAGTTCCGCGTCGAGGAGGTCCTCGCCAAGGACAGCCTCGAGCTCGACGACGCCGATCGGGCCCTCATCCGCGAGCGGGTGCTCGCCGCCGAGGAGGACCGGATCGTCCTCACCCACGGCACCGACACGATGACCGCGACGGCCGAGGCCCTCGGCGTCGTCCGCGATCGGGTGGTCGTCCTCACCGGCGCGATGCAGCCCGCACGGATGCTCGACAGCGACGCCGCGTTCAACCTCGGCACCGCGGTGGCCGCCGTGCAGCTGCTGCCGCCGGGCGTCTACCTCGCGATGAGCGGACGGGTGCTGCCCGCCGGCTCCGTGGTGAAGGACCGGTCGATCGGCGTGTTCCTTCCGGCCTGAGACGGACGCCGGGCCAGGGTCGCCCGCGGACGGGCTTCCGGCCGGACGGGCCTCAGGCCTCGGCGAGCTCCGCGGTGCAGGCCGCGCAGAGCCCGAAGACGTCCACGACGTGGTGCGCGTCCGTGAAGCCGTTCTGCGACGCGACCGAGCGCGCCCACTCCTCGACCTCGTCGGCCGCGATCTCGACCGTCAGCCCGCAGCGGCGGCAGATCAGGTGGTGGTGGTGCGTCCCCGGCGTGCAGGCGCGGTAGAGGCTCTCGCCCTCGGGCGACTGCAGCGAGTCGGCCTCGCCCTCCACGGCCAGGTCCGAGAGCGCGCGGTAGACCGTCGCGAGCCCGATCGGCGAGCCGGAGGCGTGCAGCGCGCTGTGCAGGCCCTGGGCGCTGACGAAGTCCTCGCGACGCCCGAGGGCCTCGCGCACCGCCTCGCGCTGCCACGTGTTGCGCTTGACCACTGGACCACCTCCACTCCGCACGACCCGGGCCACGCTACCGCCCCCCGCCGACGGCGAGCCGGGAGCGCCGGACGCCCTTGCGGCCGATGATCCGGCAGACCGCGTAGATCGCGAACGAGATCGTCGTCACGTAGGGGCTGATCGGGATCGATCCGCCCAGCGCGAGCAGGATGCCGCCCACCAGCGCGCCGACGGCGAAGAGCACGCTCAGCAGCGGCACGACCACCGGCGAGGCGGACAGGCGCAGCGCCGCGGCCGCCGGCGTCACCAGGATCGCGAGCACGAGCAGCGAGCCGACGATCTGCACCGAGACGGCGACCGCGAGGCCGAGCAGGAGCATGAACGCGATCGAGAGCGCCCGGGTGGGGATGCCGCGCGCGGCCGCCACGTCGGCGTCGACGCTCGCGAAGGTGAGGGGGCGCCAGATCAGCGCGAGACCGACGAGGACGACCACCGAGATGCCGATCAGCCACCCGAGCTGCGGGTCGTCGACCGCGACGATCTGACCCGTGAGCAGGCCGAACTTGTTCGCGCTGCGGCCCGGGTAGAGGGCCAGGCAGAGGATGCCGATGCCGAGTCCGAAGGGCATCAGCACCGCGATGATCGAGTTGCGGTCGCGGGCGCGCGAGCCGAGCACGCCGATCAGGACCGCCGCGATCAGCGAGCCGACGATCGATCCCTCGACGACGCCGACGCCCAGCAGCAGCCCCGCGGACGCCCCCGCGAACGAGAGCTCGCTGATGCCGTGGACCGCGAAGGCCATGTCGCGCGACATCACGAAGACGCCGATGAGCCCGCCGACCACTCCGAGGACCGCGCCGGCGATCACCGAGTTCATCAGGAGCGACAGCAGCGCTCCGTAGTCCGAGAAGTCGAAGATCTGCGACCAGACGTCCGTCACGACTGCCCCTCCTCGTGCTCGTGCACGTGCGAGTGGTCGGGGGCGCCGACCACGATGACCCGGCCCCGGGCGCGGATCACGTCGACGGGTGCGTCGTAGAGCTCGCTGAGCACCTCCGAGCGCAGGACCTCGTCGGGGGTGCCGATCCGGAACCGGCCGCCGGCGAGGTAGAGCACGCGGTCCACCATGCCGAGCACCGGATTGACGTCGTGCGTGACGAAGAGGACGCCGAGGTTCCGCTCGCGGCGGTGCCGGTCGATCAGCTCGCTGACCGCTCGCTGGTGGGCGAGGTCGAGCGCGATCAGCGGCTCGTCGCAGAGCAGGAGCGCCGGGTCGCCCGCGAGCGCCTGGCCGACGCGGACGCGCTGCTGCTCGCCGCCGGACAGGCTGCCGATGGGGGCGTCGGCGAAGGCGGTGGCGCCGACGGCCTCGAGCAGCGCGTCGACGGCCGCGCGCCGGGAGCGGGAGGGCAGGGGCAGGCCGAACCGGTGGCCGTCGATCCCGAGCCCGAGCAGATCGCGCGCGCGCAGCGGCGTGCCCTCGTCGGCGAGCTTCTGCTGCGGGATGTAGCCGATGCGCCGGTTGCCGCGGTGCACGGGCTCGCCGAGCACCTGCAGCTCCCCCGCGCTCAGCTGCTGCTGGCCGAGCACCGCGCGCAGGAGGCTCGTCTTGCCGGAGCCGTTCGCGCCGAGCACCGCGACGAACTCGCCGGCGCGCACGTCGAGGTCGACGCCGCTCCACAGCTCGCGGTCGCCGAAGCGGAGCCCGGCGCCGCGCAGCCGCAGCACGGACGCCGAAGGGCCCGCCTCCGGAGAGACGGGCCTGGTCGGGGAGTCGTGCCTCACTGGGAGAGGGCTCCCTCGATCGCGTCGAGGTTGGCGGTCATCCAGCCGGTGTAGTCGTCGCCCTCGGGCAGCGTCTCGGTGACGGGGACGGCCGGGATCCCGGCGGCCTTCGCGGCGTCGAGCACCGCGTCCGTCTGCGCGCCCTCGGTCTGCTCGTTGTAGATCAGCGCGTCGACGGCCTCGCCGGAGAACAGCGCCAGCGTCTCCTGGAGCGTGGTCGCGGGGACGTCGGTGCCCTCCTCGACCGCCTCGCTGAAGGCCTCGGGAGTCGCGTCGGTCAGGCCGAGCGCATCGGTCATGTACAGCGGGACGGGCTCGGTGATCGCGATGGAGCGGCCGGAGAGCGTGCCCTTCAGCTCGCCCTCGCGGGCGATCAGAGCGTCGAGCCCCTCGTCGAGGGTGGCGAGATTGGCGGAGTAGGCGGAGGCGTTGTCGGGGTCGAGCGCGGCGAGCTCGTCGCCGATCCGCCCCGCGACCTCCTTCATCACCGAGAGGTCGTACCAGACGTGCTCGTTGAACTCCGCGTGCTCGTGCCCGCCCTCCGACTCCTCCTCCTCCTCCGCGTGGTCGTGGACGTCCTCCAGGCCGGCGATCACGGTGGCCGTGATGACGGGGGCCTCGGTGCCGGCCGCGCTGATCATGGTGTCGAGGAAGTGGTCGTAGCCGCCGCCGTTCTCGATCACGAGGGTCGCGCCGGACACGGCGAGCTGGTCGCGGGCGGTGGCCTCGTACTCGTGCGGGTCCTTGTCCGGGCTGTCGATGATACTGGTCACCTCGACCAGGTCGCCGCCGATGCTCGAGACGAGGTCGCCGTAGACGTTCGTCGACGCGACGACCTTCACGGGCCCGCCCGCGGCGGCGGCGGAGGAGCTGTCGGAGGCGCTGCCCGCTCCGGAGCAGCCGCTCAGGGCGAGCGCGGTGCCGCCGAGGAGGGCGGTGAGGGCGAGGAGGCGGGTCTTCACGGTGAGCCGATCTGGGTCAGGGGCCGGGCGGGTGCCCCCACGCTAACGGCTATTGATAACGATTGTCAAAATCGTGCGGAGGCGCCCGCCGGTCATCCGCGGACACACGCGGACACGGGGCGACACGCGCCTCGCTCCGGACACCTCGCCCCTGGCACAGTCGCTGCACACCGCCCCCGACGAGACGAGGACACCGTGACCACCACCGCACCCACGACCGCCGGCGCCGACGCCGCGACGACGATCGGCGCCGCCGCCGAGCACTGGTCGGCCGCACCCCGGCCCGACTCCCCTGACGCCTGGCTCGTCCGCGCCGAGGAGGTCGCCGCCGTGCTCGCGACCGACGCCCTCGAGCGCGACCGCGCCGGCGCCGCCCCCTTCGCCGAGGTCGCCCTGCTCAAGGCGGCCGGCCTCGTCACGCTGCTCGGGCCCGCCGAGCACGGCGGCGGTGCCCAGGAGTGGACCACCGCCCTCCGCGTCGTCCGCACCGTCGCGCGCGGCGACGGCTCGATCGGCCAGCTGCTCGGCTACCACTACCTCTGGGCCTGGGCGGCCCGCCTCGTGGGGACCCCCGAGCAGATCATCGCGGTCGAGCAGCTCGCGACCGAGGGGGACCTCCTCTACGGAGGCGCGGTGAACCCGCGCGACTCCGACCTCACCGTGCGGGAGGAGGGCGACGAGCTGGTCTTCACCGGCCGCAAGTCGTTCTCGACCGGCGGCGTGGTCAGCGACCTGACCGTGCTCGAGGGGGTGCTCGAGGGGACGGACACCCACCTCTTCGCGATCGTCCCCACCGATCAGGAGGGGATCGTCTTCGGCCGCGACTGGGACAGCCTCGGCCAGCGGCTCACCGAGTCCGGCTCCGTCGAGATCCGCGGCGTCCGCGTGCCGTGGGCGGCGGCGGCCGGCTTCGTCGACAGGGTCTACCGTCCGCTCGTCTACAACACCCTCAACGTGCCCGTCATCCAGCAGGTCTTCGCCGAGTTCTACCTCGGCATCGCGCAGGGAGCGCTCGAGCGCGCGGCGCAGTACACCCGCGAGCGCACCCGGGCCTGGCCGTACGGCGGCGACGACAAGGAGCGCGCCGGCGACGAGTGGTACGTGCTCGAGGGATACGGCGACCTGCAGTCCCGGCTCTGGGCCGACGAGGCGCTGATCGACGCGACGGGGGCCGCGCTCTCGGCCGCGCTGCACGCTCCGCGCGAGGAGCTGACGCCTCGGCGCCGCGGCGAGATCGCCGTGCGGATCGCCGCGGCCAAGGCGCGGATCGTGGAGGACGGCCTCGCGACGGCGACCCGCGTCTTCGAGCTGACCGGCGCCCGCGCCTCCGCGAGCTCGGTCGGACTCGACCTCTACTGGCGGAACCTCCGCACCCACTCCCTGCACGATCCGCTGCCCTACAAGCGCCGCGAGGTCGGCGTCTTCGCCCTGCTCGACACCGTCCCCGAGCCCAGCTGGTACACCTGATCGGCCGCGGGGCGCGTCCTGCTCCGGCGGCGCGCCCCGCCCGCACGCCGCCCCGGCGTCGATCCGCGACAGGCCGGAGCGGAGCCCCGGGGTAGCGTGAGGGCCGAGCGGAGGGAGGACCGTGGCCGTCACGCTGCACGATGTCGCCCGCGCCGCCGACGTCTCGATCAAGACCGTCTCGAACGTGATCAACGACTATCCGCACGTGCGCCCGGCCACCCGCTCCCGGGTGCAGGCGGCCATCGCGCAGCTGGGCTACCGGCCCAACCTCTCCGCGCGGAGCCTGCGCCGCGGCCGTACCGGCGTGATCGGCCTCGCCCTGCCGGAGCTGAGCCTCCCCTACTTCGCCGAGCTCGCCGACAGCGTGATGCGCGCCGCCGACGAGCGCGGCCTGACGGTGCTGATCGAGCAGACCGGCGGCGACCCCGAGCGCGAGCGGAGCGTGCTGGCGAGCGAGCGACGGCAGCTCACCGACGGGCTGCTCTTCAGCCCGCTGGGCCTCGCCGACGAGGACGCGCTCGCGGTCGGCTTCCCCCTGGTGCTGCTCGGCGAGCGGATCTTCACCGGGCTGGTCGACCACGTCACCATGCAGAACACTGCGGCGGCGCACGCGGCCACCGCGCACCTGCTCGCCTCCGGAAGGCGCCGGATCGTGGCGCTCGGGACCCACCCCGACGCCGCCGTCAGCTCGGCGTCGCTCCGCCTCGAGGGCTACCGCGCCGCGCTCGCCGAGGCCGGCATCGCCTACGACGAGCGGATGATCGGCGTCTCGGGCCCGTGGCGGCGCTCCGGCGGCGCCGAGGCGATGCGCCGCGTGCTCGCCTCCGGGCTCGACTTCGACGCCGTGTTCGCGCTCAACGACACCCTCGCACTCGGCGCGGTCCGCGCGCTCCAGGAGGCGAGGGTCCGCGTGCCCGAGGAGGTGGCGGTGATCGGCTTCGACGACATCGACGAGGCGGGCTACTCCTCCCCCAGCCTCTCCAGTGTGGACTCGGGGCGCGACGAGATCGCGCGGACCGCGGTCGAGGTGCTGCAGGCCCGGATCGAGGGCACCCGCACCGGCCCGGGGACGCTCCACGAGGCGGCGTTCACCGTGGTAGCCCGGGAGTCGACCGCGGGCCGTCCGATCGCGGAGGACCCGGCGGTCGGCCGGGCGTCGGCCGGGGCCTAGGCGCAGGTCCCGCTGCCGCAGATCTCGCGGCGGATCCACGCTCCCGCGTCCACGACGGCCAGCTCGCCGCGGCGGAGGAGCCGACTCCACTCCACGGCCCGCGTCGTCAGCCGGTCGTCGGCCGAGCCGCGGACGTCGCCGCCGACGGTCCGGAGGAACAGGTGCGCGAGCGGGCCGCCGAGGTACAGCGTGGCGCCCGCGACGCCGGCGAAGTGGCGGGCCTGGCCGCGGGTGCCGTCGTCGTAGGGGCGGCGGAAGCCCTTCCCCCGGACCCGGTTGCGGCCGCCGTGCGCCAGGTCGAGAGCGCCGAGCGGGGCGCTGCGGATGCCGGCGACGTCCTTCGCGACGGCCGCGAGGAACGCGCGCGGGCGGGGATGCGACGCCGCGAGGGCGTCGGCGCGGTCGGCGAGCTCGGAGCAGGCGTCGGTGACGGCATCGGAGGAGGGCACCCGCCCAGTCGAGCACAGGTGCGCTGAGCGGCGGCGGGGAGACGCGACGCCCGAAGAGGTCTGCCGCCGTCGGCAGCGGCGAGCAGCGAGGCAGGAGGGGGCCGGTGCCGCTCTTGACAGCGGCCGAGCCGGGGCGGACCATCGTGTACAACGTTAGAAAGACCGCTCGCCGCCGAGCCCGCTGCGGGAGCCCGAAGCCCGAAAGGCCCTCATGACCGACGCCCCCGCCGCCACCGCGCGCATCAGCCTCGACCCCGCCGCGGTCGTCGCCCCCGTCACTCCGCGCCTCTTCGGCTCGTTCGTCGAGCACCTCGGCCGCTGCGTGTACGACGGCATCTACGAGCCCGGCCACCCCGCCTCGAACGAGGACGGGTTCCGCCTCGACGTGGTCGAGCTGGTCAAGGAGCTGGGCACCACGACGATCCGCTACCCCGGCGGCAACTTCGTCTCGGGCTACCGCTGGGAGGACGGCGTCGGCCCGCGCTCCGAGCGCCCCCGCCGCCGCGACCTGGCCTGGCACTCGCTCGAGACCAACGAGGTCGGGCTGGACGACTTCGCGAAGTGGGCGGAGCTGACCGGCAGCGAGATCATGTACGCCGTCAACCTCGGCACCCGCGGTGTCCTCGAGGCGCTCGACGTCCTCGAGTACGCCAACGGACCGGCCGGCACCGCTCTCGCCGACCAGCGCATCGCCAACGGCGGGACCGAGCCCTACGACATCCGCATGTGGTGCCTCGGGAACGAGATGGACGGCCCCTGGCAGGTCGGCCACATGAGCGCCGACGACTACGGCAAGCTCGCCTCCCGCACCGCCAAGGCCCTCAAGATCGCCGACCCCTCGCTCGAGCTGGTCGTCTGCGGCTCGTCGAGCTCGTCGATGCCGACCTTCGGCGAGTGGGAGCGCGTGGTCCTCGAGCACGCGTACGACGACGTCGAGTACGTCTCGTGCCACGCCTACTACCAGGAGTACGACGGCGACCTCGGCTCCTTCCTCGCCTCCTCCCTCGACATGGAGTACTTCATCGCCACCGTCGCGGCGACCGTGGACCACGTGAAGTTCAAGCTCAAGAAGACGAAGGACATCAAGCTCTCCTTCGACGAGTGGAACGTCTGGTACCTCGAGGAGTGGCAGGCCAAGGAGAAGGCCGACGCCGAGGGCGACCAGAGCACCCGCGAGTGGGCCTACGCCCCGCGCCTGCTCGAGGACGTCTACTCCGTCGCCGACGCCGTCGTCCTCGGCAACCTGATGATCACGCTGCTGAAGAACTCCGACCGGGTCACCTCCGCCTCCCTCGCGCAGCTCGTCAACGTGATCGCGCCGATCATGACCGAGCCGGGCGGAGCCGCCTGGCGCCAGACCACGTTCTTCCCGTTCTCGACCACTGCACGCCTGGCCTCCGGCTCGGTGCTGCGCCCCCGGATCGACGCGGGGACCTATTCGACCGCCCGCCACGGCGACGCTCCGCTCATCGACTCCGTCGCCACCGTCGACGAGGGCCGCGCGGCCGTCTTCCTGGTGAACCGCTCGCAGACGGAGCCGATCGAGGTCACCGTCGACGTCAGCGGCCTCGGAGTCTCGAGCATCGCGGAGGCGGTGGCCCTGTTCGACGAGGACCCCTACGCGAAGAACACGCGTGACGACCAGGACCGCGTGCGCCTGCGCGAGGCCCCGGCGACGCTCGAGGACGGCGTGCTGACGCTGACCCTCCCGCCCGTCTCGTGGACGGCGGTCGCCCTCACCGCGTAGCGGCGTCCGACCCTCGGGACCGCGTCCGGCCTCCCGGAGCCGCGCGGTCCCGTCGGCAACCGTCTCGGCTCAGGCCGCGGGCCACTGCACGGGCACCGGCAGGCGGCGGCGCTCGGGAGGGGCGTCACGACGGGCGAGGCGCTCGATGAGCAGCTCCGCGGCCGCCCGGCCCAGCTGCTCGCCGTCCACGTCGACCGCCGGGACCCCCACCAGCCCGAGCGCGTCGACGATCGACCGCTCCGAGCTCACCACGAGCCGCTCCGGGAGGCCGCCGGAGGCCAACAGCGCGTACTGCACCCCGAGCCCGAGAGCGGTCGCGTAGGGCACGACCGCCGTCGCTCCGGACTCGCGCACCGCGGCCGCGGCCGAGACGCCGGCCGCGAAGGTGGCCGGGAAGGGCCCGAGCACCGTGAGCTCCGCTCCTCCGCTCGCCGCCGCCTCGTGCACGGCCGCGGTGCGCTGCCTGTCCTGCCACGAGCCCTCCGGCCCGCCGAGGTAGAGCACGCGCTCGTGCCCGTCGGCGGCGAAGCGCGCCACCAGCGACCCGAACGCGGCGGCCGTGTCGGCGACGACGGAGGCGAGACCGTCGACCTCGCGGTCCACCAGCACGGTCGGCTTGTGCGATCCGGCCGCCAGCAGCAGCTCGTCCCCGCCGCGGGGAGCGACGACGATGAAGCCGTCGACCTGCCGCGAGAGCCGGTCGAACGCGCCGAGCTCGCGCACGGCCTCGAGCGGGTGCACGGCGACGGTCAGCTGCAGGCCGTCCTCGTCTGCGCGGCGCTGCGCCCCTCCGATGATCGGAGTGAAGAAGGCGTTGTCGAGCGTGGGGACGACCAGGGCCACGACGCCGGTGCGGCCGCGGGCGAGCTGGCGCGCGGCGGAGTTCGGGATGAAGCCGAGCTTGGCCGCCGCGGTCAGCACGCGGGCGGCCGTCTCGGGCGAGACGACCTCCGGGCGCGAGAGCGTGCGCGAGGCGGTGGCCTTCGAGACGCCGGCGAGGGCGGCGACGTCGGCGAGCGTGGCCATCCGACTCCTCCCTGCGGTCCTCCCGCGATCATAGGGGCCCGCCTGCAACCGGTCGCACCGGCGGCGCGAAGCGGTCCCGGATTCCGAAACACGGAATTTACACGGGCGACGCAGACCGGGTACCGCCGCACCCGTAGGGTCGATGCAACCGGTTACATCCGCAGCCGGCCACCACTTGCCCCGGAAGGAGCCACCCGTGAGGACACGATCCGCTCCCCTCCTGCTCCTGCCGGGACTCGGGTTCCTGCTGCTGTTCTTCGTGGTCCCGTCGCTCGTGATGCTGTTCGCGCCGCCCGGCGCCACCGCCGCCGACGTGATCGCGAGAGTCGGCCAGATGCTGACCGACCCGTACGAGCTGCGGATCATCGGCCGCACCGTCGGCATCGGCCTCGTCGTCACGCTGATCTGCGTCGTCCTCGGCTTCCCGATCGCCTACCTGCTGGCCCGCTCCACCTCGCGCTGGGCGGGCGTGCTGCTGGCCCTCGCGATCTTCCCGCTGCTGCTCAGCAACGTGGTGCGCACTTTCGGCTGGCTCGTGGTCCTCGGCTCGAACGGCGCGATCGGGCAGCTCCTCGTCGCCACCGGCCTGGTCGACGAGGCGCCCCAGCTGCTCTACACCGAGCTGGCGATCGTGCTCGGCCTCACGCAGCTGTTCCTCCCGCTCGCGATCATCTCCTGCTACTCCGCCGTCTCGCAGGTGGACGCCGGGCTCGACGACGCCGCCCGCGGCCTCGGCGCGAGCCCGACCCGGACCTTCTGGGACGTCGTGGTGCCGCTCTCGCTCCCCGGCGTCGTCGTCGCGGCGACCCTCGTCTTCGCCGGCTCCGTGACCGCGTACACGACGCCGTACCTGCTCGGCGGGTCCTCGCAGCGGATGCTGAGCACGCAGCTGTTCTCGTACTCCAGCGTGACGATCGACTGGGCGGGCGCGTCGGCCACGGCGATCGTGATGACGATCCTGGTCTTCCTCGTCTCCGGGCTCTCCTCGCTCGTCGCCCGCCGGGGGGCCGTCTCGTGAGGACGCGCCGCCTCGTCGCCGCGACCCTGGCCGTCGCCGGCTACGTGATCATGATCGTGCCGATCCTGTTCGTCGTCGCCACGGCGTTCACGGCCGGATCCACTCTGCGCTTCCCGCCGGAGGGCTTCTCGTTCCGCTGGTTCGGCGAAGCGCTCTCGTACGACCCGTTCCTCGAGTCGCTCGCCACCAGCGCTCAGCTCGCCGTCCTCTCGACGGCGATCGCGCTCCTGCTCGGGATCCCGGCGACCCTCGCCATCCACCGCGGGCGCATCCCGGGGAAGGGGATCGTCGAGGGGCTCTTCCTCTCGCCGCTGATCGTGCCCGAGCTCGTCGTCGGGCTGGCCCTCTTCCAGCAGCTCGTCGTGACGCTCAAGGTCGACAACGCCGCCGTGCTCCTCGTCGGCCACACCGCGCTCCTGCTCCCCTACGCGGTGCGCGTCACCGGCGCCTCGCTCGCCACCAGCGACCCGGCGCTGGAGGAGGCCGCCCGCGGACTCGGGGCCGGACCGCTGCGCACCTTCTTCACGATCACGCTGCCGATCCTGCGCCCCGGCGTCTTCTCGGCCGCCCTGCTCGGCTTCGTGACGTCCTTCAACAACGTCCCCCTGTCGCTCCTGCTGCAGAGCCGCGACGCCAGGACCCTGCCCGTCACGATGCTCGACTACGTGCAGCAGAGCTACGACCCGATGGTCGCGGCCACCTCCACCCTCATCCTCGCGGCGACCGTCGTCATCGCGTTCCTCGCCGAGCGCAGCGTCGGCTTCGCCCAGATCTTCGGAGGCATCAACCGATGAGCGCCGCAGCGGAATTCGTCAACGTCAGCCAGGTCTTCGGGGACTTCACCGCCGTCGACCGCATCGATTTCGCGATCCCCGCGGGGCGGCTGACCACCCTGCTCGGCCCCAGCGGCTGCGGCAAGACCACCTCGCTCCGGATGCTCGCGGGCTACTCGGCCCCCAGCTCCGGCCGCATCCTCATCGACGGCCTGGACAGCACGAAGCTGCCCCCGGAGAAGCGCGGGCTCGGGATGGTGTTCCAGTCGTACGCGCTCTTCCCGCACCTCAGCGTCGCCGAGAACGTCGGCTACGGGCTGAAGCTGCGCGGAGTCGGGCGGGCGGAGCGGCAGGCCCGGGTCGTGGAGAGCCTCGAGATGGTGGGCCTGGCGCACCTCGCCGCCAGCCGGCCGAGGAAGCTCTCCGGCGGCCAGCAGCAGCGGGTCGCGCTCGCACGGGCCATCGCGATCCGGCCGCGGCTGCTCCTGCTCGACGAGCCGCTGTCGAACCTCGACGCCCGGCTGCGCGTGCAGATGCGCTCCGAGATCCGCCGCATCCAGGCGGAGACCGGGCTGACCGTGGTGCTCGTCACCCACGACCAGGACGAGGCGCTCGAGATGAGCGACGAGATGGTCCTGATGCGCGCCGGGCGGATCATGCAGCAGGGCGCCCCGAGCGCCGTCTTCGGCTCCCCCGCGAACCGCTTCGTCGCCGACTTCCTCGGCTACGAGAACTTCCTCGTCCTCGCGGACGGGTCGCTCGCGACGGTCCGGCCCGAGCACCTCGCGGTGTCGGCGACGGCCCCCGCCTCGCCCGGGCTCGCGCTCGACGGCGTGGTCGTCGACGTCGCCTACCGCGGCGTCGACGTGCTGGTCACGGTCGCCGCGACCGACCCCTCCGGCGCCCCGGTGCGCCTGGTGTCGGACGTCCGGGCCGACGGATCCGCCGCGCTCTCCCCCGGCGACGCCGTCGTGGTCTCGGCGCCGGCCGCGCGGCTGGTGCCGCTCGCCGCCGACGTCCCGGCCTGATCCGCGGTCCTCCCGCCCCTCGCTCCTCC
>NZ_PSTO01000029.1:0-48072 GCF_002930975.1 Rathayibacter sp. AY1A3
GACGGGGGGTGCGGGGTGGTGGGGCTCCATGGACCGCTACTCTATCGATAACAGTTCTCATTAACGACAGGAGCATCCGTGAAGGTCCGCAACTCCCTCAGGTCGATGAAGGCGCAGCCCGGATCGCAGGTCGTCCGCCGCCGCGGCCGCGTCTTCGTGATCAACAAGCTGAACCCGCGCTTCAAGGCCCGTCAGGGCTGAGCGCCGACGGGAGGGTGCGAGCCCTCCCGTCGCGCACGGCCTCAGTGCTCGTCGTAGTGGCCGGAGTGAGCGGCGTGCTTGTGGCCGTCGTGGACGAAGTCCACGTGGTCGTCGTGCTGCACGGTCTCGTGGCCGCAGGCGTCGCCGTGCTCGTGGTCGGCGGTCGAGTGCTCGGCCTCCGACTCGTGCTCGTCGTAGTGGTCGCCGTGCAGGGCGTGGTGGTGCGTGCCGTGGACGTAGTCGACGTGGTCCTCGTGCTGCACGGCCGGGTGGCCGCAGCCCTCGCCGTGCTCGTGCTCGGTGACGGGGTGCTCGGCGTGGAGATCGGTGGTGCTCATGGTGCTGCCTTTCCGGATGCGGGGGCCGCGGACGCGACGGGCTCCAGTCGACCAGATCCATAAACGCATTGCAATGGATGCGCCTAATCGAGAGCGATCATCGTTCCCGACAAGGACGGAGGTCACCCCTCCAGGGCGTGCCGGACAGCGTCGTCGACGATGTGCGTGACGTGGGTGTCGGCGACGGAGTAGTGCGCCTCGCGGCCCACGCGCTCGACCGCGACCAGCCCGGCGGTGCGGAGCATCCGCAGGTGCTGCGAGACCAGCGGCTGCGAGAGCCCGGTCACCTCGGCCAGCCGCCCGACCGTCGACGTCTCCTCGGCGAGGGCCCGGAGCAGGCGCAGCCGGGAGGAGGAGGACAGCACCTTGAAGAGCTCGGCGGCGGGTTCGAGGTCCTCGGTCATCTGCTCATGTAAGCAGAGGTGCATGCGCCGTGTCCGCGCGGCGCCCCGCGCGCCTCCGGCTACCCTCGGTGCGATGGACGAGGACAGGTACGGGCAGGACGTGCTCGCCGGCGACTGGCGCGCCCGCGGCAGGGTCGAGGTGGCGGTGGTCGAGGCCGAGCGCGATCTGGTGGTCGAGGAGGTCGCCTCCGGCTTCGTGGGTGCCGTGCTCGGCGTGGAGCTGCGGATGGTGCGGCTGGAGGACCGGTTCGGCAAGGTCCGCGTGTTCCCGCTGGGGCCCGGGTTCCTCCTCGAGGGGAAGCCCGTGTCGCTGAAGGCGCCCGGGCTGAAGCGCGACGCCGGCCTCGGTCGCGCGCGCTCCGCCTCCGGCTCCTTCCACGTCGCCGACGCGAAGGCGCGGGTCGCCCTGCCCAGCCGCATCTACGTCGAGGGCCGGCACGACGCCGAGCTGGTCGAGAAGGTCTGGGGCCACGACCTGCGGGTCGAGGGCGTCGTCGTCGAGTACATCGAGGGCGTCGACAACCTCGACGAGCTGGTGCGAGAGTTCCGGCCCGGTCCGGGGCGCCGCATCGGCGTGCTCGTCGACCACCTGGTGCGCGGCTCGAAGGAGTCGCGGATCGCCGAGCAGGTCGCCGCCGGTCCGCACGGCGCCCACATCCTCGTCGTCGGCCACCCCTACATCGACGTCTGGCAGGCCGTGAAGCCCGGCCGGATCGGCCTGGAGCGCTGGCCCGAGATCCCGCGCGGCACCGAGTGGAAGCACGGGATCTGCGAGGCGCTCGGCTGGCCGCACGAGGAGCAGGCCGACATCGCGCGCGCCTGGCAGCGCATCCTCGGCCGGGTGCGGACCTTCCAGGACCTGGAGCCGGCGCTGCTGGGCCGGGTCGAGCAGCTCATCGACTTCGTGACGGAGCCCGCATGACCCGGCACGCGGGGCTCGGCCTCGCCCTCGACGCCGTGCTCGTCCTGGTCTTCGTGCTGATCGGCCGCGGGAGCCACGACGAGGGGTCGGCGCTGATCGGCCTGCTCACCACGCTCTGGCCGTTCCTGGCGGCGCTCCTGCTCGGCTGGGTCGTCACGCGCTCGTGGCGCTCCCCGGACCGGATCGTGCCCGCCGGGCTCGTCGTCTGGGCGGTGACCGTCGCGGGCGGGATGCTCCTGCGGATCGCCTCCGGGCAGGGCGTGCAGTGGAGCTTCGTGATCGTGACGGCCGTCGTGCTGGCCGTGTTCCTCCTCGGCCGCCGCGCTCTGACGCGGCTGATCGCCCGCCGGCGCTAGGCGGACCGCCGGCTCAGCCCACCCGCACCCCGAAGTGCTCCGCGAACAGCGGCAGCAGCAGGCTGAGCTGCAGCTCGGAGAGGGTGGCGCCGCGGAGGCCGTCCAGCCCGGTGAGCACGTGCAGCTCGGCGCCGCGCAGATCGAGGTGCTCGATCCGGGCCCGGGAGAGATCGAGGGAGCGGACGTCGCAGTCGACCAGGCGCAGCCGCGTGCCGGTCGCACCCGCCAGGTCGAGCTCGTCGATCGTGCAGCGCTCGAGCAGCACGTCGCGCACCGCGGCGCCGCGGAGGTTCAGGTAGCCGAGCTTGCAGTCGGCCACGCGCACCTGCTCCCAGGTGCTCTCGTAGAGCTCGGCCGAGCCCAGCCGCGAGGCGAGCAGCTCGACGGATCGGAGCCGGCTCCGCGGCGCCGAGAGCCCGGGGACGTCCAGCCGCTCGAGCCGCGACTCCGCGATCGACGCGGCCCGCAGCTGGGCGCCGTCCAGGACCACTCCCTCCAGCACGCACTCGCTGAAGGAGGCCGCGGTGAGATCGGCGCCGGTGAGGTCGGTGCCGGCGAAGCGCAGTCCTTCGGCGAGCTCCCGGGCGCCCGTGTCCCCGGCGTACCCCTCGGCGAGGCCGTCGAGGAGGAGGGGGTCGAGCCGGGGAGGAGCGGTCGCGTCGCGCACGCGGCGAGCCTAGTGCTGGCACCATGGCGGCATGCCCCGCCTGCTCGCCGTGTGCCGCGTCGCCCGCCTCCTGCCCGACTCCGGCACGGTCGGCGTGACCGCGATCGACAAGCGGCCGGTCGAGGGTCCCGTCGGAGTGCGCGACCTGGGCCTCTACGGCGACGTGCAGGCCGATCGCGCGCACCACGGCGGCCTCGACAGGGCGCTCTACGCCTACTCCGAGGAGGACGCGCTCTGGTGGGCGGAGCGCCTGGGGCGGCCGGTGGCCGCGGGGATGCTCGGCGAGAACCTGCGGATCGCGGGCCTCGACGTGAGCGGAGCCGTGATCGGCGAGCGCTGGCGGATCGGCGAGGCGGTCGAGGTCGAGGTGACGATGCCGCGGACGCCGTGCGCGACGTTCCAGCGGGCCCTCGGAGAGCCGCAGTGGGTGAAGCGCTTCGCCGACGAGGGGCGCACCGGCGCGTACCTGCGGGTGCTGCACCGCGGATCGGTGGAGGCGGGCGACGCCGTCGAGGTCCTGAGCCGGCCCGGGCACGGCGTCCCGGTCGACCGCTGGTACCGCGAGCACAGCCCGGCGGACGCGCAGGCGCTCCTCGAGGCGGAGGAGGCGGGCGCGTTCCGGCCGGCTCCGGCGCTGCGGGCGTCGATCGAGCGGGCGCTCGCCTGACCCGGTCTACTCCCCGCGCGCCTCACGCTTGAGGCGGCGCTTGACCGCTCGCTCCGTGAGCACCGTCAGGTAGTCCTGCACGGGCCGGTCCTGCAGGTCCGCGAGCTCCTCGCGCACGAGCGGCGCGACCTGCTCCTCGGAGTGGTCGGGGAACTTCTTGCGCACGTTCGCGGTCACGTCGCGCACCACCTGGTCGAGATCGAAGTCGGTCGTCATGCGGAGATCCTGGCCCCTCCAGGTGAACAGGAGGGGCGCGGAGCCCACGGCCCCGCGCCCCTCCTCCGTGCCGATGGTCAGCTCGCGGCGACGGCGATCTCGTTCGGCGTGACGTCGAGCTCGCCCGTGGCGACGACCTCTCCCGTGGTGAGGTCGACGGCGTGGATGCTGTCGGCGGCCGGGTCGGTCACGTAGGCGATGTCCCCGGCGACCGTGATCGCGGGGTGCGGGTCCTGCCACTCGACCGGGCTCTCCCAGGCGTCGACGACGGGGTAGGAGGCGGTCAGCTCGCCGGTCCCGGGGTCGAGGACGTGGATCGCGCCGTCCGAGGCGATCATGTACGCCAGGTCGTCGGGGCCGCGGGCGACGCCGCGGAAGGTGTACTCGACGCCCTCGGGCAGGTCGACGACGTCGAGGGTCTTCGCCTCGGTGTCGATCAGCGCCACGCGGTGCAGGAGGTAGCCCTCGGCGTCGCGGTCGTCCTTGTAGTCGCCGACGATGATCGGGCTGGTCTCGCTGACCCAGGCGTTGCCCATGCGGCCGTACGGCTGGTCTGGAGCCTCGAGCTTCGTGATCTCGCCGCCGTCGTAGACCAGGGCGCCGTTCTCGCAGCCGAAGACGACGACCTCGTTCTCGGCCGTGCCCTCTCCGTGGACACCGGGGCACTGGTCGTTCGTGGCCGTCACGGCGCCGGAGGCGTCGCGCACCTCGATGCCGGTGCGCCCGTCGGCGTCACCGACCGTGGTGAGGAAGGTGCCGTCCTCGAGGACGATAGAGACGCCGTGGTGCGCCTCGACTCCCGGGATGGTCTCGGTCTCGGGCATCCCGTCCGAGGACGCCAGGTCGGCGGTCTCGAGGACGGTCGTGTCGCTCGTGCCGTCGGCGTAGAGGACGGTCTTCCCGGCGTGCCGGACGACGTGGCCCGGGGTGTCCGCGGGGAAGACGATGTCCGTCAGCTCAGGCTCGCCGCCGGTGCCGGCGGCGGTGTCGAGGAGCTGGAACCCCTCGCTCATGGTGACCATGACGTGGCGGTCGTCGCCGGCGGGGTTGAGGCGGGTGAACTCCTCGGAGTCCAGGTCCGCGACGGTCTCGAGGGTCTCGCCGTCGAGGACGAGGATGCCGCCCTCGTAGGCGACGGCGACGCGGGCGCCGGCGGCCGCCGCGGCCTCGGTGGCCGGCGCGGTGGACGCGGAGGACTCGGCGGCCGGGTTCGAGCTCGACGAGCAGGCCGCGAGGACCGTGATCGAGCAGGCGGCGATCAGGCCGAGGCCCGCCCGCCGGACGTGGGGATTCTGCATGGGTGCTTCTTCTTCCTGGTGGTGGATCGGAGGGCTCACGGGGAGAGCCCGGTGGCGATGCGCTGCGTGTTGACGCGCATCATGGCGAGGTAGTCGGGAGCGCCGCCCTCGGGCCCCGTCAGGGACTCCGTGAACAGCTCGACCACCTCCACGCGGATGTCGGCCTCGCTCGCCAGCGCCTGGACCAGGCGGTCGGGAGACGAGGACTCCGCGAAGATCGTGGGGACGCCGGTCTGCTCGACCGCGTCGACGAGATCGGCGAGGTCGGAGGCGGACGGCGCCGCGAGGGTCGTGCCTCCCGGGATGACGGCGCCGACGACGTCGAAGTCGAAGCGGTCGGCGAGGTACCCGAAGACGTGATGGTTGGTGACGAGGGCGCGGCGCTCGGCCGGGATCGCGGCGAACGCCGCGGCCATCTCGGAGTCGAGCCGCTCGAGCTCGGCGCGGTAGCCGGCCGTCCGGTCCCGGACGGCGGCCGGATCGACGCCGTCGAGCGCGGCGAGCACGGGCCCGAGGGAGTCGACGACGTCGATCATCCGGCCGGGGTCCGTCCAGAAGTGCGAGTCCGGGCTCCCCTCCGCGTCGCCCTCGCTGTAGTCGAGGACGTCGACGGCGTCGCCCGCGACGAACGCGGGGACGTCCTCACCGGAGGCCTCGTCGAGGTGCTGCTGCAGGCCCTCCTCGAGTCCGAGCCCGTTCGAGACGACGAGGTCGGCGGAGCGCAGGCGCGCCGCCTCCTGCGCCGAGATCTCGAAGGAGTGCGGGTCGGCGTCGGGCTTCATCAGCGTGACGACCTGCGCCTCGTCGCCGACGAGCTCGCCCACGACGTCGCCGAGGATGTTGGTGGAGACGATGACGAGGGGCCTCTCGTCCTCCTCCGCGGACGTGCAGCCCGACAGGAGCAGGACCGCCGCGGCGGAGGCGAGGGCCCAGCCGCGCCTCATCGGCCCGTCTCCGCCGTGAAGGCCGGCTCGGTGGCGGTCTCGAAGGTGCGGGCGAGGCGCGCGCCGTCCGCGTAGTCGATCTCGTGCAGCTTCCGCTCGGCGGGCGCGCTGAGGTAGGCCCGCTGCTGGTCGGCGATCAGGACGGGCCGCGAGCCGTCCGCGGTCGTGTCCGCGACGAGGGGCGCGGTCTCGGCGAGGACCGCACCGTCGGAGCCGTCGAGCACCAGCACGCGGCCGTCGGCGGCGAGGGCGAGGACGGTCTCGTCCGCGTCGTCCACCGCGGTGACCTGCGCCAGCGAGGCGGGAGAGGGGAGGAGGCTCCAGGAGCGCTCCCGGGTGTCGAGGAGCCAGATGCCCGCGTCCCCGGCGAGGCCGGCGACCGTGGGGCGGCCCTCGCGGTTGTCGAAGGAGGCGGCGGGTGGCGCGGTGGTGCCGGCGGGGTAGGGGATCCGCTCGACGATGAGCTCCTCGTCCTCGATCGACGCCAGGAGTGCGCCGTCGGAGCAGCCGATGACGGCGCCGACGCGGGTGGTGATCGTCCCGGCGGGGTCGGGGCAGGCCTCGCGGAGACCCGTCGGCTCGCCGTCCGAGTCGTAGCCGGCGACGGCCGCTCCGGATCCGGACCCCTCGGTCACCAGTGCGGACGAGCCGACGGGCACGACCATCCCGGGTCCGGGCTCGACGTCCTTCCGGAACCGCTCGACGATCGCGCCCTTCGACAGCGCCTCGGTGTCGAGGAGGACCGCCTCGCCGGAGTCGGGGAAGAAGAGTCCGGTTCCGCCGGTGGTCGAGAGGTTCGTCGTGGCGACGACGGCCGTCCCGGAGCCCTCGACCGTGCCGATCAGGCGGGGGTCCGCGCGGTAGTAGTGGAAGTGGTCCACGTGGTCCCAGGTCCACACGCCGCTGTCGACGATCTCGACGCCCGCATCGGTCTGGGCGAAGAGGTAGCGGCCGTCGGTCGTCATCGCGCTCGGTGCGCCGATGGTGCCGAGGCCGGTGACCGTCTCGTCGAGGAGGTCGAGGTGCGACACGGCGCCCGACGGGTCGATCGTCGTCAGCCCCAGGCGCGGCTCGGCGAGCTCGGCGGCGTTCGCGACGGCGCCGTGGCCGGAGCCCGTGTCGTCCGCGGCCGGCGCGGAGGCATCGGTCGAGCAGGCGGCCAGGCCCAGCGCGAGAGCGCCCAGGAGGACGGTGGAGGCGGTGGTTCGGGAGTGCACGGAGTCCTTTCGAGGGTGAGCGGGGGAGGAGCGGTGCCGGCAGGGCCTCATGCGGCGACCAGCTGAGGGCCCGACCGGGACGCGAGGGCCGACGCGGCCGAGCGGACCGCCCAGGACACCGCGGCGACCGCGATGGCCGTGCCGGCGACCGAGGCGCCCGCGGCCGTGGCCGCGTGCCAGGAGACGAGCAGGCCGACGAGCACGGAGGCCGCGCCGAGGATCGACGCGAGCAGCATCCGGGTCGGGATGCGCGTGGTCCAGTGACCGGCGGCCACCGCGGGAGCCAGCAGGAGCCCGACGACGAGGAGCGAGCCGACCGCCTGGTAGGAGGCGACGACGGCGAGGGTCACCAGGCCGACCAGCGCGGCCTGAGCCGAGCGCGGACCGAGGCCGAGCACCGCGGCAATGCGCGGATCCAGCGCCAGGGCGACGAGCGGGCGGTGGAAGGCCGCTGCGACGAGGAGGCCGACTCCGGCGGCGGCGGCGAGCAGTCCGATGTCGACGGGAGTGATCGCGAGGATGTCGCCGAAGAGGATCGAGGTCGCGTCCGTGGCGAAGCTGCCCGAGTGCGAGATCACGATGACCCCCAGCGCCAGCATGGCGACGAAGAGCAGGCCGATGCTGGTGTCGTAGGACAGTCGTCCGCGCCGCTGCAGGGCCGCGATGCCGAGGCTCATCAGCACCGCGCTGGCTGCGCCGCCCACGAGGACGGGCGCGCCGAGCACGGTCGCGAGGGCGACGCCGGGGAGCATCCCGTGGGCGAGCGCCTCGCCGAGGAAGGCCATCCCGCGGAGGACCACCCAGGTGCCGACGACGCCGCAGAGGACCGCGACGAGGACGCCGCCGAGGAGGGCGCGCTGGAGGAAGTCGAGAGCGAACGGCTCGAGGATTCCGGCGAGGAGGCTGGGCATGGTGCCCGACCGTACACGATAATGAGAACAGTTATCACTCCTGTACGCTCGTCGGGATGGACGTCTCACCCCTGCCCGAGCCCCCGGTCCGCCTCCGAGGCGCTCACGTCGACTTCGGCTCCCGCCGCGCTCTCGCGGGGGTCGATCTCGACGTCGCCGCGCGCTCGCTGACCGTGATCGCCGGGCCGAACGGCGCCGGCAAGTCGACGCTCCTGGAGGTGATCGCGGGAGTGCGTCCACTGACGTCCGGCACGCGGGACGTCACCGGAGCGATCGCCTTCGTGCCGCAGCGGGCGTCGATCCCGGACCGCCTCCCGGTGACGGTGCGCGACGTGGTCGCGGTGGGCACCTGGGGTCGGCTCGGCCGCCTCCGCCGCAGCGACGCGCGCGCGGCGGACGCGATCGCCACCGCGCTCGAGCGGATGGAGATCGCCGCGCTCGCCCGGGAGCCCTTCGCGGTGCTCTCCGGCGGTCAGCGGCAGCGGGCGCTCCTCGCCCAGGGGCTCGCCCGCGGGGCCGGCCTGCTGCTCCTGGACGAGCCCACCACCGGCCTCGACTCGGCGAGCGCGGAGCGGATCCGGTCGGTCCTGCGCGCGGAGGCGGACCGCGGCGCGACCGTGGTCTGCGTCTCGCACGACCCCTCCGTGCTGGCCGATGCCGACCGCGTCGTCGGACTCGTCGACGGGGCCCTCGCTCCGGCGGACCGATCCGTCACCCGCGGCCCGTGAGGCGGGGGCGCACGGGCCGTCCGTGACGGATCGCACCTGAGCGACGGGCCGCGGGCTGGGAGGATGGGGGGATGACCTCGACGCTGCTCGACCGGATGCCGACGCCCGACGCGGACGGGCGCGTCGACGACGACGCGGTCTACCTGGCCTTCACCGAGTGGGCGGAGTCGCGCGGCCTCCCGCTCTACCCGGCGCAGGACGAGTCCATGCTCGAGATCGCCTCCGGCTCCAACCTGATCCTCTCGACGCCCACCGGCACCGGGAAGTCGCTCGTCGCGATCGGCGCGCACGCCGCGGCGCTCGCCTCCGGACGCCGCAGCTTCTACACGGCGCCGATCAAGGCGCTCGTCTCCGAGAAGTTCTTCGCGCTGGTCGACGTCTTCGGCGCCTCCAACGTCGGGATGGTCACCGGCGACTCCTCGGTGAACGCCGACGCGCCGATCATCTGCTGCACGGCCGAGATCCTCGCGAACCTCGCGCTCCGGCACGGCGAGGACACCCCGGTCGACCAGGTCGTGATGGACGAGTTCCACTTCTACGCGGACCCGGCGCGCGGCTGGGCGTGGCAGGTGCCGCTGCTCACCCTCCCGCACGTGCAGTTCGTGCTGATGTCGGCCACCCTCGGCGACGTGACGGCGCTCGCCGCCGACCTCAGCCGCCGTACGGGCCGGGAGACCGCCCGGGTCACCGGCGTGGAGCGCCCGGTGCCGCTGCACTACTTCTACGAGATCGCGCCGATCCACGACTCCATCGAGGAGCTGCTCTCGACGAACCAGTCGCCGGTCTACGTCGTGCACTTCTCGCAGGCGGCCGCTCTCGAGCGTGCGCAGGCGCTCACCAGCGCGAACATCGCCACCCGCGAGCACCGCGACCGCATCGCCGAGGTGATCGGCGGCTTCCGCTTCACCACCGCGTTCGGCAAGACCCTCTCCCGGCTGCTCCGGCTGGGGATCGGCGTGCACCACGCGGGCATGCTGCCGAAGTACCGCCGCCTGGTCGAGCAGCTCGCCCAGCAGGGCATGCTGCGCGTGATCTGCGGCACGGACACCCTCGGCGTCGGCATCAACGTCCCGATCCGCACCGTGCTGCTCACCGCGCTGACCAAGTACGACGGCACCCGGACCCGCCAGCTCTCGGCCCGCGAGTTCCACCAGATCGCCGGCCGCGCCGGTCGCGCGGGGTACGACACCGCCGGGACCGTGGTCGTGCAGGCCCCCGAGCACGAGTCCGAGAACCGGAAGGCTCTCGACAAGATGGGCGACGACCCGAAGAAGCGGAGGAAGTGGGTCGCCAAGCGCGCGCCGCAGGGCTTCGTCAGCTGGGGGGAGCCGAGCTTCCGCAAGCTCGTCGACGCGGAGCCCGAGACGCTGACCTCGCACATGACGATCACCTCGGCGATGCTGCTGAACGTGATCGCCCGCGGCGGCGACGCCTACGCGAACGTGCACGCCCTGATCTTCGACAACCACGAGCCGTGGAAGCGGCAGCTGCAGCTGGCCCGCCGGGCGCTCGGCATCTACCGGACGCTGCGGGAGGCGGGCGTGGTCGAGCAGAGCGTCGGCGCCGACGGCGTGACCCGCATCCGCCTGACCGTCGACCTGCAGCCGAACTTCGCGCTCAACCAGCCGCTCTCGCCGTTCGCGCTGGCCGTGTTCGACGTTCTCGACCCGGAGTCGCCGAGCTTCGCGCTCGACGTGATCTCGGTGCTCGAGGCGACCCTCGACGACCCGCGCCCGATCCTGGGGGCCCAGCAGTTCCAGGCCCGCGGCGAGGCCGTCGCCGCGATGAAGGCCGAGGGGATCGAGTACGAGGAGCGGATGGAGCTGCTCGAATCCGTCACGCACCCCAAGCCGCTCGAGGAGCTCCTCGAGGCGACCTTCGAGACCTACACCGCCGCGCAGCCGTGGGTGAAGGACTTCGAGCTCTCGCCGAAGTCGGTCGTGCGCGACATGTACGAGCGGGCGATGTCCTTCGGCGAGTACACCGCGTTCTACAAGCTCTCCCGCTCGGAGGGACTGGTGCTGCGCTACCTGTCCGACGCGTTCCGCGCGGCCCGGCAGACCATCCCCGACGAGCTGAAGAACGAGGAGCTGCACGACCTGATCGAGTGGCTGGGCGAGCTCGTGCGCCAGGTCGACTCCTCGCTGGTCGACGAGTGGGAGGAGCTGGTCAATCCAGCGCTCCACGCGGCGGACCAGGCGATCGTGCCGCCCGCTCCGCGCCGCCTCACCGCGAACCACCGCGCCTTCCGCGTGCTGGTGCGCAACGAGATGTTCCGCCGGGTGACCCTCGCCGCCCTCGACGACCACGAGGCGCTCGGCGAGCTCGACGCCGCCGCCGGCTTCGACGCCGACGCGTGGGGTGCCGCGCTGGACGACTACTACGACGAGCACGACAGCATCGGCATCGGGCCCGACGCCCGGGGGCCGAAGATGCTGCTCGTCACGGAGGAGCCGACGCAGTGGCTCGTGCGGCAGATCCTCGACGATCCGGCCGGCGACCACGACTGGGGGATCTCGGCGACCGTCGACCTCGCCGAGTCGGACGAGCAGGGTGCGGCCGTCGTCCGCGTCACCTCGGTCGGTCGGCTGGACTGATCAGCGGCCGCGCTTCTCCCGGCGCTGCATCTCGGCGGCGATGTCCGCCTCGGTGATCTCCTTGCGGGCGGGACCCCAGATCGACGCGGCCTGGCCGACGACGCCGATCCCGATCCCGATCATCGGCCAGATCGGCCAGAAGTAGCCGTCGGCCCCTGTGCCGACCCAGACGGCGGTCGTGATCGCCGAGACGCTCGCCCATCCGCCGACCGATCCCAGGAAGTCGCGGCGCCGCTTGACCTCGCGCACAGCGAGCGCGCGCTCGGCGTCCTCGACGCGGGCGGTCTCCACCTCCTCGCCGGTGGCGGCCGCCGGGACGACCTCCGCGGACCGGTCTCGCCGGGCGGACGGATCCGGGGTTCCCCACTCGTTCGTCATGCGGCCAGCCTACGCACGGGCCGTCGGCAGCGGTACGCGGGCTTCAGGCGGCGGTACGCGGGCTCGGGGGGCGGCCGCCTGCTCCGGCTGGCAGTGCGGGCACCACCAGGTGCGGCGCTGCTCGGGGTCGTCGCGGACCTCGTCGCGGACGAGCACCGTCGTGCCGCAGCGCAGGCACGGGCGCCCGGCGCGCCCCGCGACCCAGTGCCGCTCGCCGCGGCGGGTGTCACCGGTGGTGGTCTGGAACATCCCCGGGATCGTGACGGAGGCGCGGAGGCCTCTCGCCGCGGTCGCCACGAGGGCGCGGACGTCGAGGGAGCCGATCGGCCGCCAGGGCCAGACCCCGCGGAGGAAGCAGACCTCGTTGGCCCAGAGGTTGCCGAGACCCGCGAGGCAGCGCTGGTCGAGGAGTGCGGCGACGACGGGCCGGTCCGGGAGGCGGGAGAGGCGCCGGACGGCCTCGTCGGCGTCCCAGTCCGCGCGGAGAGGGTCGGGCCCGAGGTGCCCGACGGCGCGCGGCTCGTCGCGGGTGGCGATTAGCTCGACGACCGGGAGGTCGATGCCCCACACGGTCGAGTCGTCGTCGAGGCGGAGGCGGACGCGGACGTCCTTCTGCACCGAGCGGGGGACCGCTCGGCCGGGAGCGGTCACGGTCCAGGAGCCCTGCATCCGCAGGTGGGTGTGCAGGGTCGTTCCGCCGGAGAAGCGGGTGAGGAGGTGCTTGCCGTGGGTGTCGTGCTCGAGGATCCTCAGCCCGGCGAGGGAGGTGCCGGCCGCGTCCCCGGAGCGCAGCTCGCCCTCGAGGACGGTGCGACCGTCCGCCGCCCGCCTGAGGCGGGCGGCGAGACGGTGCACACTGTCTCCCTCGGGCATCCCCGAACTCTAGGAGCCGGAGCTCGTCGAGGTCAGGGGTCGCGCGGGATCAGGCGCCGCGGTACGCCTGCTTGTAGACGCGCTCGGTGCCGTCGGGCGCGGTGACCTCGATGGTCGCCGTGCCGGCCTTGATGGGCTTGAAGACGGTCACGGTCTTGACCGTGAACGACTGGCCGGGCTTGACCGTCTTCTTCGTCTTGCTGCCGTACGCCGTCGTGATCTCGATCGAGACCGTCTCGTCGCCGTTGTTCACCGCCGACACCGTCAGCGTCCGCACGACGGCGAGGCGCTTGGTGGAGGCGGTGGTCGCGACGTCGATGACCGTGACGGGCTCGGGCTCCGGGTCCGTCCGGGTCTCGGGCAGGTCGAGGCCGACGACGACCGGGTCGTGGTCGCTGGAGCGGTACGCCGAGGTGTCGTAGAAGATCGTCGCGTTGTAGTCGTAGCGGCTGTACTCCAGTGCCACGGACTCGCCGCTGTTGATGTTCCAGGTGTCGACCCCGGTGACCGTCCTGTCGGCGGCGGGCGAGGCGAAGACGTGGTCCAGCGAGCCGACCGCGCCGTCGAACGAGTACGAGTACTTGCCGTCCTTCGCACCCTGGTCGATGTAGCCGGCGTCGGTGATCACCTTCACCGGGTCCTCCTTCGAGTAGGCGTTGAAGTCGCCCAGCAGGTAGACGAGCTCGGTGGCCTTCTCGGTGCGGAGGCGGTCGGCGAAGGCGACGAGGGCGGTCGCCTGCTTCACGCGCGAGGCGTTCGAGGCGCCCTGGCCGTCGCCCTGGTCGGCGTCGGCGCCGGATCCGGAGCCCTTCGACTTGAAGTGGTTCACGATCGCGACGAACTCGCTGGCGCTGTCGCCGAGGAGGCGGAACTCCTGGGCGAGGGGCTTGCGGGCGTTCGAGAAGTTCACCGTGTCGTTGAGCACGACGGACTCGCCGACCGGCTCGATGACGGCCTTCTTGTAGATGAAGGCGGTGCGGATGACGTCCTCGTCCGCGAGCGCGGGGAGCGCTGCGGGGGAGGGGACGTAGGCCCAGACCTCGGAGCCGGCCGCCGAGTTCAGCGCGGCGGTCAGGGTGGCGAGGGCCTCGTCGCGCGGCTTGCCGAACTTGGCCGAGTTCTCGATCTCCTCGAGCGAGACGACGCCCGCGCCGAGGGTGTTGATCGCGGTCACGATCTTGGCCTGCTGGCGCTCGAGGTCATCGGCGTTCGCCGCTCCGCGGGCGTCGCAGCCGCTGTTGACCGTGACGGGGTCGCCGTCGCGGTCGGTGTAGAAGGTGCAGCCGGTGATCGAGTCGCCGGTGGTGGAGAAGTAGTTGAGCACGTTGAAGGACGCGATCGACAGGTCGCCGCCGACGGCCTCGGGCTTCGCGGTCCGGGTGTTCGCGAAGGTCGCGGGCTGCACGTCGCTGGCGTTCTCGACGGTCAGCTGCGTGGTGGGCTGGAAGGCCCAGCCGCCGTTGCGGTAGTCGAGGACGACGGGGCGGGTGAAGGTCGCCGGAGCACCCACGCGGATCGGCGCGGTGGTGGTGAGGTAGGGCAGCGGGATCGCCTTGTTCGCGGCGGCGCCGAGGAAGTTGATCGAGGCGCCGTCGTCGAGGGTGATCGCGCGGGCGGCGTTGTCGGCGACGACGGCCGCGAGCTCCGGCGAGCCGGGGCGGGCGACCTCGGTCGGCGTGAGCAGCGGGGACGTGCCGGCGGCGAGGCCGACCGAGCCGAAGCTGTTCAGGTCGAAGGTGTCGGTGACCGTGTAGGCGCCCTGCGGAGCGATCAGCATGCTCTCGAGCACCTCGCGCTCGGCGGCGGTGCGGGGGAGCGCGACAGCGGCCGGGACCGGCGCTGCGGCGGCGTCGTCGAGCTTCACGACGGTCGCGGCCGAGGTCGGGGTGAGCTCGGTCAGGCCGTTGTACTCGCTCACCTCGCCGGTGATGCGCAGGTGGTCGCCGATCGCGACCGACCCGACGGAGGCGGAGGAGAAGACGAAGACGGCGTCGGAGGCCGTGCGCGAGCTCTCGCCGCCGGTGCCGGGGGTCTGGATGACGTAGCCGTTGTAGCCGCCGGACGGGTAGCGCGCGGTGACGACGCCGGAGGTGGTGACGGTGCTGCCGACGAGCGGCGACCCGTCGCCGGTGCCCTGGATCTCCGCGATGGAGACGGCCGGGATCTCGGCCGGCGGGGTGGTCGGGGGAGTGGTCGGCGGGGTGGTCGTCGGCGGCGTCGTGGGCTCGGGCTCGGATCCTCCGCCCGCGGCCTGCGGGGTCGGTGCGCCGAGCGCGAAGTCGGCCGAGTTGACGTCGGTGTCGCCGGTGGCGGTGTCCGCGCGGGCGATCGTCTGGGTGAGCGAGGGGACCGTGGCGACGGACGACTCGAAGGTGTTCGAGGTGCCGTAGCCGACGAGGTCGATCACCGCGTCCGGCTGGGCGGCGGCGCCGGTGGGCGGCGCCACGAGCGCCGAGGTCCCGTCGACGAGGAAGAGGGTGCCGCCCGCGGCGGCCATGTTGAGGCCGTTCGCGCTCTGGTCGGGCGTCGGCAGGGCCGCGCCGTTGGTGCCGTTGCTGGCGCCGGCGAGCAGGAAGTGGCCGCCGGCGGGCACCGAGCCGGTGAGCGGCACGGTCGTGGTGGGATTCGCGGTGCCGGTCGCCGAGCGGTACTGGATCGAGAGGCCGCCGAGGGCGATCTCGGCGGCGGTGGGGTTGTAGAGCTCCACGTAGCGGTTGCTGAACGCGGCACCGGCGGAGCCTCCGCGGGCGAAGACCTCGCTGATGACGAGCTCGTCGCCCGAGGGCGCGGCCGCGGCGGAGGTCGCGACCAGCGGAGCGGCCGCCAGGGCCAGTCCGGTCAGGGCCGCCAGGCCGAGCCCGCGCCTCCGGCGGCGGTCGGGCGGGGTGGGAGAGTCGGGCATGGTGGTCCTCTCGATCGCCGCTCGGAAGAGCGGTCGCAGCGTCGTCGCCGCGCGGCGCGGCCGGCGCACCCCCGGAAGGGGCACGCATGGTCACGCTATGCAGTGCGGGTGCCCGGCCTGTGAACCGGACGTTTCATGAACGTAAACTCATCCACCGACATCGGGGCGCGCGGGTGCCGCTCGCGGCGCGTTCGCGGCTTCGCGGGCCACACTCGTCGGATGATCTCCTTCGAGCTGGCCCGTGCCCTGCGCACGGCGGGCGTGCGCTGGACGCCCCGCACCGGTGACCGCTTCCGCATCGAGCGGGAGGGCTTCGACGGCGACGTCTTCACCGTCAGCGACATGACCATCGAGGCGCACGAGTACCCGAGCGGGACCGTCCTCGGCTTCAACGGCACCACGGAATGGGCGCTCGACTCCGTCTCCCTGGAGGACTCGCTCTGGCTGCCGCGGGAGGACCAGCTGCGCGAGCTCCTCCGCGGGACCTTCCGCTCCCTCCGTCGCCTCGCCGAGCCGGAGACGCGGTTCGCCGTCGAGGTCGAGCTCGGCGGCCGGGCGCGGACCTTCGAGGACGCGGCGGCCGAGAACGCCTACGCGGAGGCGCTGCTCGCGCTGGTCAGCTCGGTCGCGGTCGACCTCGACGACGTGGACGAGCTGGACGCGGCCGACGAGCCCGACCGGGCGGCCGAGCGGGCCTGAGGCTCCGTCCGACCCCGACCCTCCGCATCCGGCGGGGCTAGGACGCCGCCTTCTCCGCCGCCGCGGTCTTCTTCGGGGTCCGCTTCTTCGCAGGCGCTTCGGCGCCCTTCTCCGGGTCGGCTCTCTTCGCCGCGGGCTTCTTCTTCGCGGCGGTCGTCGCCGGAGCCTTCGCCGCCTTCTTCGGGGCAGGCGTCGTCGCCGCCTTCTTCTCGGCGGGAGCCTCCTCCGCCGGCGCACCCTTCGCCCCGCGGCTGCGCTCGACCGAGCGCTTGAGCGCCTCCATCAGGTCGAGCACCTCGCCGCCGCCCTCCTCCTCCGGCGCCTCGCCGAAGGTCGCGGCGGTGTCGAGGGCGTCGCCCTGCTCGATCTTGGCGTCGATCAGCGTGCGCAGCTCCTCCTGGTACGCGTCGTGGAACTTCGCGGCGTCGAAGTCCTCGGAGTAGGAGTCGACCAGGTGCGCCGACATCTCGAGCTCGCGCGCCGCGATCCGGGTGCTGCCCTCCAGCGACGGGAACTCGACCTCCCGCACCTCGTCCGCCCAGAGCAGGGTCTGCAGCATCAGGAGCTTGCCGCGCACGCGCAGCGCGGCGAGGCGGGTCTTCTGCCGCAGCGCGAACTCGACGATCGCGGTGCGGTCCGTCTGCTCGAGGGTGCGGCGCAGCAGGACGTAGGCCTTGGGGGAGGAGGAGTCGGGCTCCAGGATGTAGGCGCGGTCGAACATGATCGGGTCGACCTGCTCGCTGGGCACGAACTGCACGACGTCGATCTCACGGTCGCGCTCCTCCGGCAGCGCCTTGAGCTCGTCCTTGGACAGGACCACGGTGCGCTCGCCGTCGTCGTAGGCCTTGTCGATGTGGTCGAAGGTGACGACCTCGCCGCAGATCTCGCACTTGCGCTGATACCGGATCCGTCCGCCGTCCTTGTCGTGGACCTGGTGCAGCGGGATGTCGTGGTCCTCGGTCGCGCTGTAGATCTTCACCGGCACGTTGACCAGGCCGAAGGTGATCGCGCCCTTCCAGATGGCTCGCATGCGCCCAGTGAACACCGTGTCCCCCGGCCGCCGGAAGCCCTGTCGGACGTGAGGGAGCCCCCGACCGTCGAAGGGACCCGCCGCAGCTCGACGGTCCGGGGTCCCCTCAGGGCGGAACGACGGAGCCGCCCGGTCGTCGCGGAGCGACGGCCGGACGGCTCCGGGGCGGTGGCGGCTAGCCGCGCTCGGCGCTCCGGCGGCGCAGCGCGGCGAGCAGGAGCCCGCCGACGCCGCCGGCGATCAGCAGTCCGCCGAGGCCCAGCGGCAGGCCGATGTCGGCGCCCGTCGAGGCCAGGGGCGGGCGGCCGCCGGGCTGCGGCGCCACGGCGGTCGGCGTGCTGCTCGGAGTGGGAGCCGCCGTCGGTGCGGTGGTGGGCGCGGTCGTCGGGGCGACGGTCGGCTGCGCGGTCGGAGCGACGGTCGGCTCGGCGGTCGGGGCCACGGTGGGCTCCGGCGTCGGAGTCGGCGTGGTCGGGTCCTTCTCGGCGTCGATCGCGGAGGTGTCCGCGGCGAACGAGGCGGTCACGAAGGCGATGGCCTTCGACGTGATGCCGAGCGCCTCCTGGTTGATGTTGTCGATGTCATCGGCGGCGGAGTGGTAGTTCGGGTCGTGCGTGATGCCGGCGGTGCCGCCGAACAGCGCGACCTCCTCCTCCGTCTTGACGTCGTCGGCGCCGGTGAAGACGCCCGAGGACGGGATGCCGACCGAGATGAAGCCGTCGTAGTCGCTGCGTCCGTCGAACGCGGTGTCGATCCAGGGCTGGTCGATCGAGTCGAAGTAGTCGGTGAACGCCTTCTCGGTCGCGATCGAGCCGGCGGGCACGTCCACGGGGGCCTCGTAGGTGGACTGGTCCGCGTCGTAGACGGAGATCACGTAGTTCGGCGAGGCGACCATGTCGAAGTTCATGTAGGTCGCGATCTTCGAGGCGTCCTCCTCCGTCAGGGAGTCGACGTAGGTGTAGGAGCCGACCAGGCCCACCTCCTCGGCGCCCCACCAGGCGAAGCGGACCGCGTTGGTCGTGTCGCCCGCGGCGGCCAGCTGCACGGCCGTCTCGAGCAGCGTCGCGGATCCGGAGCCGTTGTCGTTGATGCCGGGGCCGGCGGGCACGCTGTCGAGGTGCGCGCCGAGCATGACCACGTTGTCGTGGTCGCCGCCCGGAGTCTCCGTGACGATGTTGAAGGTCTCCACCTCGGTCGTCGTCTGGTCGATGAGGACCGAGACGCTCGCGGGGAGCGACGCCAGCAGCGCCTGCCCCTCGGCCTGCGTGACGCCGACGCCGGGGACGGCGGCCTCGTCCTGTCCGCCGAACGTCCCGTTGAGGGCGTCGCTCGGCGCGTTGTCGTAGATGATGATCGCGGCGGCGCCGGCGGCACCGGCGGCGACCGACTTCTCGAGGAAGCTGCAGGAGCCGCGGCTGACGAGCGCGACCTTCCCGGTGGCGTCGAGACCGGTCCAGGCGTCCGTGGTGCAGCCGAGCGGATCGACGGGGGCGATGAGCTCGCCGGTCACGCCGCCCTCGGGCGTCGACGGGGTGAACTCCATCGGGGTGCCGACGGCGCCGGTCCCGGTGGTCAGCGTGAACGCGTCGACCGTCTGCGTCGCGGTGGTGAAGTCCTGGCGCTGCGTCGTGTAGCCGGCGTCCGCGAGGACCTTCTCCACGTACTCGCCGCTCAGCTCGTAGCCCGGGGTGCCGATAGCGCGGGTGCCGCCGTTGGCGTCCGCGATCGACTGGAGCGCCTCCAAGTGGGTCATGATGCCGTCGACGGTGACGGTGTCGGCGAAGTCGACCGGCTCGACGGCGCTCGCCGTCGGCGCGAAGGCGAAGCCGGCGACGAGGGCGCCCGCTCCGATCATCGCGCTCGAGCCGATCAGCGAGCGGCGTCGGCGGCCGCTCGGGGTGTTCGTGGTGGTTCGCGCCACTGGGGCTCCCTCTCCTCGAGAACGGGCCGCCGCGTCGGCGGCCCCGACGCGCACCTCCCGAAGACTGGGAGGGGATCGCGTCCTCTGCGAGGGTATTCACAGGAAACGGTGCGGCCCAGTCCCCCCTGCCAGATTTCATCCGCACGAAACACGGACCGGGTCGGCGAGCGGATCAGGCCGTCGCCCGGCTCTCGGCCCACTCGCGGAGCATCGCGAGCGTCTCCTCCGGACGGTCGCGGTGGGGGCTGTGACCTGCGCCGGCCACGACCGCGTACCGGATGCGCGGATTCGCGCGCAGCACCAGGGCGGCGAGGGAGGGAGGGAGCAGCGTCTCGACCTGCGGATCGCCGGCCAGCACGAGGACCGGCGGGCGGAGGCCCGGCAGGTCTGCCAGCAGGTCCCACGGATCGTTGTCGTCGATCGTCGCCGCCACCGCGGACGGGTCGGCGTCCCGCACCGCGGCGAGCTTCTCGGCCCGGTCCCGCTCGTCCCAGAGCGGCTGCGCGACAGCGAGCTCCTCGGCCGAGACCGCGAGACCGGCGAGCTCGCCCGCGCGGACGGCGGCCCGCTGCTCCGGGGCGAGCCGGAGCACCGGGTCCAGCAGCGCCAGGCGCCCCGCCCAGCCGGACTCGCGGGCGGCGGCGCGCACCGCGACCGCTCCGCCGAGCGAGTGCCCGACGACGAGGTCGAACGGTCCCCGCGCGAGGGCGTCGTCGGCGTAGGCGTCGTGGCGGGCGGAGCCGCCGCGCGGCCCGTCGCCGTGTCCGCGCAGGTCGGGAGCGGAGACGCTCCAGCCCGCCGCGGTCAGCTCGCGGCTCAGCCGCCACCAGGTGCGGCCCGAGCCGCCCAGGCCGTGCAGGAGCAGGACCCTGCCCGCCGTCATCGCCGGAGCCTCAGTCGAAGCGCGGGTCGCGGCCGGTGCGCTCACCGGTCGCGAGCCCGGCGATCGCGGCGAGGTCCTCGTCGTCCAGGGCGAAGCCGAAGACGTCCAGGTTCTCGCGGATCCGCTCCGGCGTCACCGACTTCGGGATCACGACGACGCCGAGCTGCACGTGCCAGCGCAGCACCGCCTGCGCCGGCGAGACGCCGTGCTTCGCGGCGACGCGGGCCAGGGCCGGCTCGTCGAGGAGGCGCCCGCGGGCCAGCGGCGACCACGCCTCGGTGACGATCCCGTGGGCGGCGTCGAAGGCGCGCAGCTCCTCCTGGGGCAGCCGCGGGTGCAGCTCGACCTGGTTGATCGCGGGCACCACTCCCGTCTCGTCGAGCAGGCGCTGCACGTGCTCCTCGGCGAAGTTCGAGACGCCGATCGAGCGGGCCCGCCCCTCGCTCTGCAGGCGCTCGAGGGCACGGTAGGTGTCGACGTAGCGGTCGCGCGAGGGGATCGGCCAGTGCACGAGGTAGAGGTCGACGTAGTCGGTGCCGAGCAGCTCGAGGCTCCGGTCGAAGGCGGCGAGCGTCTCGTCGAAGCCGTGGTCGTCGTTCCAGACCTTGGTCGTCACGAAGACCTGCTCGCGGGGGAGGCCGCTCGCGCGGATCCCCTCGCCGACTCCGCGCTCGTTGCCGTAGAGGGTGGCGGTGTCGACGTGCCGGTAGCCGGCCTCCAGGGCGACGGCGACCGTGCGGGCCGCCTCCTCGTCGCCGATCTTGTAGACGCCGAGCCCGAGCTGGGGGATCGCGCGGCCGTCGTTGAGGGGGATCAGGGGGACGCTCATGCCTCCCATGCTGGCATGCGCCTCAGACGCTCCAGTCGAGCTCGCCGTGCGGTCCCACGTGCACGTCGTCCTCGATCAGCGCCGCGAGACCGGCCACCCCGAAGAGGAGGCGCCGCTCGGCGCGCTCCGCGTCGCTGCGCTCGTCGATGCCGCGCACGGCGAAGTGCACGTCGTGGCCCGCCTGCAGGCCCTCGACGCCGAGCCGGCCGCGGAGTGCGCGCACGGGGCGCCGGCCGATGCCGAGTCCGCGCCAGAGGGAGCCCGTCTCGAGGACCACCGCCGTCTCGGAGGCGACGACCCCGTGCTGCTCGCGGTGCGCGGTGAGCTGCCACCCGTAGCCGAGGTGGTGCAGGCGGGTCGAGTGCGGGCCGCGCCAGGCGTGGGAGGACTCCTCGCGGCGGAAGTAGACGGGACTCGGGCGGAAGGACCCCTGCCAGAGCGCGGCGGCGAGCTCGGTGCACCACTCCGGGGTCTCCGGATCGGACCAGGGGTCGAGGAGGTCGGTCCGGGCGGCGGCGCGCCGGTGCTCGCGCACCAGCTCCTCCGCGTCCTCCCGCAGTCCCATGCCGCCCCCTCGCCGTCGTGGGCCTTCACCCTAGGGTGCCCGACAGGAGCCGGACAACCGGGGTGGCGGCCTAGGAGGGCAGCGTGACCGGCTCGGTGTCGGGAAGCGGGCTGGCGTCGCGCCCGCGGAGATCCGGGTGGTACCGGCGGCCGAGCAGGGGCACCAGGAAGCCGACCAGGGCGAAGGCCGCGGCGACGACGATGGCGGCGGTCGGCCCGGCCTGGTCGATCTGCACGCCGGCGATCGCGGAGCCCAGCGCCGCGCCGATCAGCTGACCGGTGCCGACCCAGCCGTAGGCCTCCGCCGTGTCCGAGAAGCGCACGCTCGAGGCGGTGATCGCGAACAGCGCCGCGAGAGCGGGGGCGATGCCGATGCCGGCGAGGAACAGCGTGACGCACAGCCACCAGAAGTCGGTCGAGACCGCCGCCAGGCCCATGCCGACCGTGACGATCAGCATCCGCCGCGCGGTCGCCCACCGGCTGATCGGGATGTGGCCGAGGGCGAGGCCGCCGACCAGGGACCCCGCCGCGAACACGGCGAGCACGACGCCCGACTCGACTCCGCCCTCGCCGAACACCGCGACCACGCCCGCCTCGACCGCCGAGCAGGCGCCGATCAGGAGGAAGCCGACGACCGTGGCCAGCAGCACCGGGGGCTTCGTGAGCACCACGCCGAGGCGGCGCTTCGAGCGCGGGATGCGGACGCGGCCCACCTCGGGCGAGGCGATGAACCAGATCCCGCCGCCGATCAGGAACGCGGCGGCGGTCAGGATGCCCGCGACCGTCGACACCTGGATCGACACGAGCGTCGCCAGCACCGGGCCGAGCACCCAGATGATCTCCTGCGCGGAGGCGTCGAGCGAGAAGAGCGGGGTCAGCTGCGAGCTGGTGACCATCTTGGGGTAGATGGTCCGCACGGCCGGCTGCACCGGCGGCATGCTCAGGCCGGCGACGAACCCGATCACGACGAACTGCCACACCTCGAGCGGGAGCACGGCCATCGCGATGATCGCGCCCGCGCAGACCACGAGGGTGATCGTCAGCACGCGGCGCATCCCGAGCCGCCCCATCAGGCGGCTGGTCAGCGGCCCGGCGATGGCCTGCCCGATCGATATCGAGCCGAGCACCAGGCCGGCGGCGGCGTAGGAGTGGTGCACCCGCTCCACGTGCAGGAGGAACGCCAGCGAGAGCATCCCGAACGGGAAGCGCGCGGTCAGCTGCGCGAGGATGATGCGCCCCACCCCGGGGGTCTTCAGGAGATCGGTGTAGCTGCCCACCGGACGACACTAGCGCTCCGGAGGGGACTCCGGTTCGTCGAGGGAGACCGCTGCCCGAGGGTCCCTCGACGGGTCGCGGTTCCCTCGGCGGAGGGGCGCGTCAGCCGGCCAGCACCTTGCGGATCCGCTGCAGCGACACGCTCTCGGCGGTGCCGAGCGACTGCGCGAAGAAGCTCACCCGCAGCTCCTCGATCATCCAGCGGGCGCGCGCGATCCGCTCCGGGGCGTGCGCGGGCAGCGGCACGACGCCGCCTGCCGAGCGGTAGAGCTCCTGGGCCGCCTGCACCTCGTTCAGCCAGACGCGGTCGCGCCCGACGTTCTCGGCGATCTTGCCGAAGCGCTCGGTGATCCCGCCGAGGTAGCGCGGGAGGTGCCGCAGCCGCTCCACTCCGGTCGCCGAGACGAAGCCCGGGTAGACCAGGCCCGAGAGCTGCTCCCGCGCATCCGTGAGAGCGGGCAGGAGCGCCATGCTCGTCGAGGCCTTGAGCGCCTTCTCGACGCCCCGGGCGGTGGTGAGGATCGTCGTGACCGTCTTCACGGTCTCGAACATCGCGTCCATGACGCTCGCCGAGACCCGGTCGCGCACGGCGTCGAACTCGGCGCGGAGGAAGAGCATCCCGTCGGGCTTCATCCGCCAGAGGACCGCGTCGACGCAGGCGAGCAGGCAGTCGGTGAAAAGCGCGGTCGTGTTCTGGTACGGGCTCTGCGCGAGCACGAGCTTCTCGTTCGAGGTGAGGTGCTGCTGCACGTAGGCGACGGGGCTCGGCGTCGCGAGCAGGAGGAGGCGGCGGACGCCTCTCGGGTGCTCGCGCGCCTGGTCCTCGGCCGTGGCGAGCAGGCGGATCGAGACCGAGTCGCCGTCGTCGATCAGGGCGGGGTAGGCGCGGATGGTGTTCCCGCCCTGCCGGGTGTCGGTGACGCGGGGCAGCTCCGGCATGTCCCAGGTCCTCAGGCCCCGGCGCTCGAGCGCGTCGGGGACCCGGGCCTCGACCACGCGGGCGACCTCGTCGCGGACCCGGCCGCGCAGCCGCTCGGCCAGCGGGGCGAGCTCCTTGCCGGCGGCGACCGTGCGCCCCCGCTCGTCGGCGACGGCGAAGGTGACCCGCAGGTGCGAGGGGATGCGCTCGAGGTCGAAGTCCTCGGGCTGCACCACCACGCCGGCCTCGCGGCGGATCGCTCCGGCCAGGGTCGCCGCGAACGACTCCGTAGGCGGGTTCGGCACGTCGTGCGGCAGGGACGCGGTGAGCTTGCGCGCCCAGTCGTTCGCGGGCACCACGTTCCGGCGCAGGTGCTTGGGCAGCGCCTTGATCATCGCGGTGACCAGCTCGGCCCGGAGCCCCGGCACCAGCCAGTCGAAGCCGAGGGGCGTCACGCGGGGCAGGAGGGCGAGCGGCACGTGCACCGTCACTCCGTCCTCCTCCGTCCCCGGCTCGAACCGGTACGAGAGGCGGAAGCGCTGGTCGGCCTGGCGCCACTGCGTGGGGAACGCGGTCTCGTCGATCTGCTCCGCGTCCTCGGGGAGGAGCGTCTCCTGCGTCATCGTCAGCAGGTCGGGCTCGTCGTGCTGGGTCGTCCGCCACCAGGAGTCGAACGAGCGCACCGAGGTGATGTCGCGGGGGAGCCGGCGGTCGTAGAAGTCGAACACGGCCTCGTCGTCGACGAGCAGGTCGCGGCGGCGCGTGCGCTCCTCCAGCCGCTCGAGCTCGGCCCGCAGGGCCCGGTTCTTGCGGTCGAAGGCGTGGCGCGACTCCCACTCGCCCTCGACGAGGGCGTGCCGGATGAACAGCTCGCGGGCGTACGAGGCGTCGATCCGCGAGAACTGGACGCGGCGGCGGGCGATGATCGGCACGCCGTAGAGCGTGACCTTCTCGTAGGCCACGGCCGCGCCCTGCGACTTCTCCCAGTGCGGCTCGCTGAACTGCCGCTTCACGAGGTCGCCCGCGATCGCCTCGGCCCAGGCCGGATCGATCGCGGCGTTCGAGCGGGCGAAGAGGCGGCTGGTCTCGACCAGCTCGGCGCTCATCACCGCGTCGGGGAGCTTCTTGGCCAGGGCGCTGCCGGGGAAGATCGAGAACTTCGCGTTGCGGGCGCCGATGTACTGCACGTTCTGGCGCTCGCGGCTCTTCGCCGCGCGCTGCGCCTGCTGCGAGGTGGTGTCCTTGATGCCCAGGTGCGAGAGCAGGCCGGCCAGGAGGCTCCGGTGGATCCCGTCGGGGTCGACCTTCGGCTCGCCCAGCTCGAGCTTGAGGGGGCGCGCGAGCTGGCGCAGCTGGCGGAACACGTCCTGCCACTCGCGCACGCGCAGGTAGTTGAGGTACTCGGCCTTGCACAGGCGCCGGAAGGCGCTCGAGGAGAGCTCCTCCTGCTTCTCCTCCACGTAGTTCCAGAGGTTCAGCAGGGTGAGGAAGTCGCTGGTGGGATCGACGAACCGCGCGTGCTGCTGGTCGGCCTGCGCGCGGCGCTCGAGCGGGCGCTCGCGGACGTCCTGGATCGTGAGGCCCGCGACGATCGCCATCACCTCGCGGCTGACGCCGTGGCGGCGCGACTCGATCACCATCCGGCCGAAGCGCGGATCGATGGGGAGCCGCGCGAGGTCGCGCCCGATGCGCGTGAGCTGCGGCGCGGCCTCCAGCCCCTTGCGCGGGACGCCGCTCGAGTGCGCGCTCGGCGGCGTGCCGCGTACCGGAGCGGCGTCTCGTGGAGCAGCGGAGGCGGCGGAGGGGGAGCCGGGGACGCGGAGGGCGCCGAGCTCCGTGAGCAGGTCGAGGCCGTCCTTGATGCCGCGGGAGTCGGGCGGAGTGAGGAACGGGAACGAGGCGATGTCGCCCAGTCCGAGCGAGATCATCTGCAGGATGACCGCGGCCAGGCCCGTGCGGAGGATCTCGGGATCGGTGTACTCGGGGCGGCGGAGGTAGTCCTCCTCGGAGTAGAGGCGGATCGCGATGCCCGCGCTGGTGCGGCCCGAGCGGCCGGAGCGCTGATTCGCGGAGGCCTGCGACACCGCCTCGATCGGCAGCCGCTGCACCTTCGAGCGCGCGCTGTAGCGCGAGATGCGGGCCGTGCCGCCGTCGATCACGTAGCGGATCCCGGGGACGGTGAGACTCGTCTCCGCCACGTTGGTCGCGAGCACGACGCGGCGGCGGACGCCGGGGGTGCGCCCCTTCTCGAAGACGCGGTGCTGATCGGCCGCCGACAGGCGCCCGTAGAGGGGGAGCACCTCGGTGCCCGGCAGGTTCCGGCCCCGGATGGCGTCCTCGGCGTCGCGGATCTCGTTCTCGCCCGAGAGGAACACCAGGACGTCGCCCGGATCCTCGCGCGCCAGCTCGGCCAGGGCGTCGGCGATGCCGGTCATCAGGTCGCGGCTGCCGCTCGTCGCGTCGGGGACGTCGGTGTCGTCGTCCTCCTCCGGCTCCTCGGCGACCAGCGGGCGGTAGCGGATCTCGACCGGGTAGGTGCGGCCGGAGACCTCGATGATCGGCGCGGGCTCGCCGGCGGCGTCGGCGAAGTGGGCCGCGAAGCTCTGCGGGTCGATCGTCGCCGAGGTGATGATCACCTTCAGGTCGGGGCGCTGCGGCAGCAGGCGGTGCAGGTAGCCCAGGAGGAAGTCGATGTTGAGGCTGCGCTCGTGAGCCTCGTCGATGATGATCGTGTCGTACCGGCTGAGCATCCGGTCGTGGTTCATCTCGTTGAGCAGGATGCCGTCGGTCATCAGCTTGATCCGCGTCGAGGCGGACGCCTTGTCGGTGAACCGGACCTGGTAGCCGACCAGCCCGCCGACCTCGTCGTCGAGCTCCTCCGCGATGCGCTCGGCGATGGTGCGCGCGGCGATGCGCCGGGGCTGCGTGTGCGCGATGCTCTCGCGGCCGAGCTCCAGGCAGATCTTCGGCAGCTGGGTCGTCTTGCCCGATCCGGTCGCGCCGGCGACGATGACCACCTGGTGGTCGCGGATCGCGGCGGCGATGTCCTCGCGCCGCGCCGACACGGGGAGTTCGGGCGGGTAGCGGATGCTGAGCACGTCTGACATGAGCCCTCCATCCTACGCCGCGTGCGACAATGCCCTGTCTCGTGAATCATCGCGGGCCACCCTGCCCGGTCGGGCGCTCCGGCGCCGGTCGACCGCGGCGCACGATCCCGTGGAGCACCCCGATGAATCCGCAGTCCCTGCTGGTCGTGCTGAACATCGTGCTGCTGCTCTTCGCGATCCGGGGCGTGCTGTCGAACCCGAGGCTCTCGAAGGTCGCGAAGGTCTCCTGGGTGGCGTTCATCGTGATCGCGCCGTTCATCGGCAGCCTCGCCTACCTGGCGGTGGGCCGTCGCGGCGGGAGCGGCGGAGGCGGCACGGTCGTGCGCGGCACGGAGCGGCCGTCGGGCTGGTTCTTCGAGCGCTGAGCGGCCGGGCGGGCCGGCGGCGGGGGAGACCCGCGGACCTCGGCGCCCCGCGGACCTCCTGACCCTCCGTCCCGCGGCAACCCCCTGACCGGCGGCTCCGCCCGCGTCTAGCGTGGAGCGCATGGCCGATCGTCTGCGCTCCAGTGTCAGCCCCTACCTCCGCTCGCACGCGGACAATCCGGTCGACTGGTTCCCCTGGGGCGAGGAGGCGTTCGCCGAGGCGGTGCGCCGCGACGTCCCGGTGATGGTGTCGATCGGCTACTCCACCTGCCACTGGTGCCACGTGATGGCGCGGGAGTCGTTCTCGGATCCGGTGCTCGCCGCTCGGCTGAACGCGGACTTCGTCGCGGTGAAGGTCGACCGCGAGGAGCATCCGGACGTCGACACGGCCTACCTGACGGCCGCGAGCGCGTTCACCCGACAGCTCGGCTGGCCGCTGACGGCCTTCGCCACCCCCGCCGGCGAGACCTTCTTCGCCGGCACCTACTTCCCGCCGCGCGCCATCGGCGGCGTGCCCGCCTTCTCCGACGTCCTCGACGCGGTCTCGGAGGCGTGGCGGCTGCGGCGCGACGAGGTGCAGGCGACGGCGGGCGGCCTGGCCGCGGCCCTGCGCGAGGCGACCGCGGCGCTGCCCGCCGATGCCGCGCTGCCCGGCGACGCCGAGCTCGACGGCGCCGTCCGCGCACTCGCGGACGAGGAGGACCGGGTGCACGGCGGCTTCGGCGGCGCCCCGAAGTTCCCGGTGGCCCCCGTGCTCGGGTTCCTGGCCTCGCGGCCCTCGGGAGCGGCGCTCGCCGAGCGCACGCTGCTCGCGCTGGCCGCGTCCCCTCTCCGCGACCGCGACGGAGGCTTCTTCCGCTACGCGACGCAGGCCGACTGGAGCGATCCGCACTACGAGCGGATGCTGTACGACAACGCGCAGCTGCTCGACGTCGCTGCCGTCCTGCTCGGGCACGACGGGGCCCGGATGGCGGAGCTGACCGGGATCGCGGAGGGCGTCGCCGCGTTCCTCCTGACCACTCTCGAGCGGCCGGGCGGCGGCTTCGCGTCGGCGCAGGACTCGGAGAGCATCGTCGACGGTCAGCGCTCGGAGGGCGGCTACTACCTCGCCGAGGACCGGTCCCGCCTCGCGCCTCCCGCTCTCGACGAGAAGGTCGTCACCGGCTGGAACGGCCTGGCGATCCGCGCGCTCGCCCGCGCCGGACGCGTGCTCGGACGGGAGGAGTGGATCGACGCCGCCCGGCGCGCGGCGGACGCGGTGCTGCAGCGGCACCTCGTCGACGGCCGCGTCGCGGTGCGCGCCTCCCTCGACGGTGCCGTCTCCGCGGCCCGCCCGGCGCTGGAGGACCTCGGGATGCTGGCCGGCGGGCTCCTCGAGCTCGCCCTGGCGGAGGGCCGCCCGCGCTACGCGGTCGCGGCGCGCACCCTGATCGACGGCGCGCTCGACGCGGCCGACGGCCCGCTGCCGTTCGCGCTGCCCGGGGGAGGAGACCCGGCGCTGACCGCGCGGGGACTCCTGCTCGCGGCCGACCCCTCCGAGGGCGCCTACCCCTCCGGCCTGTCGGCGACGGCGGACGCGGCGCACGAGCTGTACCTGCTCACCGGATCGCAGCGCTACCGGGAGGCGGCCGAGGCGGTCGTCGCCTCGATCGCTCCGGGCGCGGTCCGGCAGCCGATGGGCTTCGGCGCCGTGCTCGGGCTCGCTTCGCGGCTGGCTCGCCCGGTGCGGCAGCTGGTCGTCGTGGGCCCCGGCGCGGCGGAGGCGGTGCAGGGCGCGCGGTCCGCCGGGATCGGCGTGCTGGTCGGCGTGTCCGACGAGGGCGCCCGGGACTGGGCGGACGCGGGCTTCGAGCTGTTCGAGGGGCGGATCTCGCGGGAGGGGCTGCCGACCGCCTACTCCTGCGAGGCCTTCGTCTGCGCCCTGCCGACGACCCGCCTCCCGGAGGAGCTGCTCACGCGGCCGTGACCACCAGCGGCGCCGCGGGGTCGGCGGCCCACTCGTTGAGCGAGCCGTCGTAGACGACCGCCGTGTGGACTCCGAGCACCGCCAGTGCGAGTGCATCGGCCGTCGCGGCGATCCCGCCCCCGCAGTAGAGGACGATCCGCTCGGCCTGGAGAGCGTCTCCGAACAGCGACCGCAGCCGCTCCGGCGGCAGGAGCGTGTTGTCGGCGCGGTCGACGAGCCGCCCGGCGGGGACGCTCCGCGAGCCCGGCAGGTGTCCGAGGCGGGGGCGGCGCCCCTCCTCCCCGGTGAACTCCTTCGGCGGGACCGCGCAGACCAGCGCCCCGGGAGCCTCGCCGCGCACGACGCTCTCGACGCCGGCCTTGTCGATCCAGAGCGGCCGCTCCTCGCGCACGCTGATGCCTCCGCTCACCGCGGGCTGGACGTGCCCCGTCTCGATCGGGCGCTCCTCCCGCCGCCAGGCCGGGAGCCCGCCGTCGAGCACCGCGACGGCGTCGTGCCCGGCCGAGCGCAGCAGCCACCACACGCGCGAGGCCCACTGGCCGACCGCGGAGTCGTACACGACGACCACCGAGTCGTCGTCGATGCCGAGCGCGGCGGTCGCGGCGGCGAAGCGCTCCGGGTCGAGCCGGGTGAAGGGCAGGGGAGCCGCCGGATCCGACAGCTGCTCGAGCAGGTCGCCGAACACGGCGCCGGGGACATGCCCCTCGAGGAGGTACTGCTCGTCGCCGCTGAGGTAGCCGGGCCGCCCGTCGAAGCCGGGCACGAGCAGCACGCTGGCGTCGACGACGACGAGGTGCTCGCGGCCGAGCTGGTCGGCGAGCCACTGGGTCGAGACGATCGGCCGGGCGAGGTACGGGGCGGAGGAGGTGCTCACCCGCCCCACGGTAGGCGCGACCGCCGACAGGCGCGCCCCCGTGCGTCACGCACGGTCACGGACGCCGCCGGGCGCTCAGCACTCGATGACGTTGACCGCGAGGCCGCCCTCGCTCGTCTCCTTGTACTTCGACGACATGTCGATGCCGGTCTGGCGCATCGTCTCGATGACCGCGTCGAGCGAGACACGGTGGTCGCCGTCGCCGTGCAGCGCGAGGCGGGCTGCGCTCACCGCGGTGGAGGAGGCGATCGCGTTCCGCTCGATGCACGGGATCTGCACGAGGCCGCCGACCGGGTCGCAGGTCAGTCCGAGGTGGTGCTCCATCGCGATCTCGGCCGCGTTCTCGACCTGGCGCGGACTGCCGCCGAGCACCGCGCAGAGCGCTCCGGCGGCCATCGCGCAGGCCGAGCCGACCTCGCCCTGGCAGCCCGCCTCCGCACCGGAGATCGAGGCGTTCGTCTTGCAGAGCGAGCCGATCGCGGTGGCGGTGAGGAGGAAGCGGCGCAGCCCCGCGCGGTCGGCGCCCGGGACGAAGCGGAGGTAGTAGTGCCCGACGGCGGGGATGATGCCCGCCGCTCCGTTCGTCGGAGCCGTCACGACGCGCCCGCCTGCGGCGTTCTCCTCGTTCACCGCGAGGGCGAAGGCGTGGAGCCACTCCACCGAGGTCGCGCGGGCGCGGTCGAGCGGATCCTCCTCGAAGGCCTCGAGCCGCTCGCGGAGCACCGAGGCCCGGCGGCGGACGCCCAGGCCGCCCGGCAGCACGCCGTCGGTCGCCAGGCCGTGCTCGACGCAGGCGGCCATGGCGTCCCAGATCGCGTCGAGCCGGGCGTCGATGTCGACCCCGGGGTGCAGAGCGCGCTCGTTCGCGGCGGCGATCTCGGCGATGCCGGAGCGGGTCCGGTCGCAGGTCGCCAGCAGGTCGAGCCCGGAGACGAAGGGGTAGGGGTGCGGGGCCAGCGCAGCCAGCTCGGCGCGCTCGCCCGCGCGCCGGATGAAGCCGCCGCCGATCGAGTAGTAGGTCTCCTCCCACACCGGCAGCGGGTCGTCTCCGACCCAGACGCTGAAGGTGAGGGCGTTCGGGTGCTCCGGCAGCCTCGTGCGCGGCTCGAAGACGACGTCGTCGCGCGTCATCGCGAGGCGCTGCTCGCCGGCCAGGAGGATCGTCCCCTCCGCGTCGAGGCGCTGCCAGGCCCCGCGCACCAGCGCCGGGTCGCACGTCTCGGGGTCCAGGCCGGCGAGACCGGCGACCACCGCGTCGGGGGTGCCGTGGCCGATCCCGGTGGAGCCGAGCGAGCCGTAGAGGGTGCAGCCCACCCGGCTCACGCGGCCGAGGAGCCCGGCGTCGCGGATCCGCTCGGCGAGGGCGAGGGCGGCGCGCATCGGTCCGACGGTGTGCGAGCTGGACGGGCCGATCCCGACGCTGAACAGGTCGAGGACGGAGACGTAGGCGCTCATCCACCGAGACTACGCCGGGGCCGGTGGTGTGCGCCGCCCGAGCCGCGCCCGCGTCGAGGAGCCACGGAGATCCGGAGTCGACGAGGGTCTGCGGTGGATCAGCGCAGCGTCTTGCGCGCCGAGATCTGGCCGGTGTCGAAGCCGAGCAGGTGCAGGCCGCCGTGGAAGCGGGCGTGCTCGACCTTGATGCAGCGGTCCATCACGACGATCAGGCCCTTCGACTCGCCGTACTCGGCCGCCTCCTGGTTCCAGATCCCCAGCTGCACCCAGACCGTGGGCGCGCCGACGGCGAGGACGTCGTCGATCACGGCGGGGATGTCGCTCGCCTTGCGGAACACGTCGACGATGTCGGGCACGACCGGGAGCTCGGCGAGGCTGCGGTAGACCGGCTGCCCCAGGATCTCGGTGGCGTTCGGGTTCACGAAGTAGAGCTCGTAGTCGCTCGACTGCTGCAGGTAGGTGGCGACGAAGTAGGAGGAGCGGGCCGGGTTCGGCGAGGCGCCGACGATCGCCACGGTCTTCGCGCGGCGGAGGATGTCGAGTCGCCTGCGGGCGTCGGGGCCCACCCAGGTGCGCTGCGAGCGCAGCATCTTCGCCAGCGGCGAGTTCGCCGGGACCGAGCAGCTCAGCCCGTTGGACAGCTGGACGACCGTGTCGGCGGTGTCGGTGGTGCTCATGCTCAGACCTCCACGGCCGGGGTGTGCAGGGTGGTGGTCGTGTCCTCGGGGAGCTCGGTCGGAGCGTCGGGGGTGCCGTGCTCCTCGACCGCGCGGGCGAGCGCCTGGTCGAGATCGTAGATGATGTCGTCCGCGTCCTCGATGCCGACGGAGAGGCGGACGAGTCCGGGGAGGACGCCCGCGTGGAGGAGCTGGTCCTCGGTGAGCTGGGCGTGGGTGGTCGAGGCGGGGTGGATCACCAGCGTCTTCGCGTCGCCGATGTTGGCGAGGTGGCTGGCGAGGTCGACCGATTCGATGAAGGTCTGGCCGACGGCGCGGCCGCCCTTGACCACGAAGCTGAAGACCGAGCCCGGTCCCTTCGGCAGGTACTTCTGCGCGCGGTCGTGGTGCGGGTGCGCGGGGAGCCCGGCCCAGTAGACGGCCTCGATCCGGGGGTCGGCGTCGAGCCATTCGGCGACGCGACGCGCGTTGTCGACGTGCGCCTGGATCCGGTACGGCAGCGTCTCGACGCCCTGGGCGAGCAGGAACGCGGAGTGCGGAGCGAGGACCGGCCCGATGTCGCGCAGCTGCTCCGCGCGCAGGCGCGTGAGGAAGCCGTACTCCCCGAAGTTGCCGTCCCACGACAGGTCTCCGTAGGAGGCGACCGGGTCGTGCAGCAGCGGGAACTTCTCGGGGGAGTAGTGGAAGCGCCCCGACTCGACGACGACGCCGCCGAGCGTGGTGCCGTGTCCGCCGAGGAACTTGGTGGCCGAGTGGATGACGATGTCGGCGCCCCACTCGATCGGGCGGACGAGGTAGGGCGTGGCGACCGTGGAGTCGATGATCAGCGGGATGCCGGCGGCGTGCGCGACCGCGGCGAGGCCCTCGATGTCGGCGATCTCGCCGGAGGGGTTCGCGATCGTCTCGGCGTAGAGCACCTTGGTCTTCTCGGTGATCGCCGCCGCGTAGTCGGCCGGGTCGCTCGAGCGGACGAAGGTGGTGTCCACTCCGAAGCGGCGGAGCGTGACGTCGAGCTGGGTGATCGATCCGCCGTAGAGGTTGGCGGAGGACACCACGTGGTCGCCCGCGCCGACGAGCGCCGCGAAGGTGATGAACTGCGCCGAGAGCCCGGAGGCCGTGGCGACGGCGCCGAGGCCGCCCTCGAGGCTCGCGACGCGCTCCTCGAAGGAGGCGACCGTGGGGTTCGACAGGCGCGAGTAGACGTTGCCGTACTTCTGCAGCGCGAAGCGGGCCGCGGCGTCGGAGGTGTCGTCGAAGACGAAGGCGCTGGTCTGGTAGATCGGCAGAGCGCGGGCGCCCGTCACCGCGTCGGGGATGTTGCCCGCGTGGATCGCACGCGTCTTGAAGCCGTACTCACGATCTGCCATGCGATCGACGCTAGCGGGAGCCGCCGACACCGCCGCCCCGGAGCGACGCATCGCGTAACAGAGCGGCCCCGCAGTGCAGAGCGACCGTGCGCGACAGAGCGGTCGAGCGGATCGGAGCGCCGATCAGAGCGCCAGCTGCACCGCGGCCAGTCCCATCGCCGCGATCGCCGCCCACGACACCAGGGCGACGAGCAGAGCACGCCACCCCGTCGTCACGAGCGCGCGCACCCGGACGGCGCTGCCGAGCGCGAAGAGGGCCGCGGCGAGGAGCCAGGTCTGCGCGGTGTCGGCGGCGGCGAGCAGTCCCTCCGGCAGGGGGAGGAGCGTGCGCAGCAGCACCGCGGCGAGGAACCCGACCACGAACAGCGGCACGATCGCCGGGCGCGTCCCGCCGGTCCCGCCTCGGCGCCTCGTGACCGCCGCCGCCACCGCGACCATCGGCGCCAGCATGACCACTCGGGTGAGCTTCACCACGACCGCTACGGCCAGCGCCGACGCTCCCGCCACCTGGGCCGTCGCCACGACCTGGCCCACGTCGTGCACCGAGGCGCCGACCCAGTGCCCGAACTGCACGTCGGAGAGCCCGAGCGGCTGCTGCAGGGCGGGGAGCACCGCGATCGCGAGCGTGCCGCAGAGCGTCACCAGCGCGACCGGCGTCGCCTGCTCCTGCTCCTTCGCCCGGGTCGCTCCGGCCATCGCGCCGATCGCCGAGGCCCCGCAGATCGAGAAGCCGGCCGCGAGCAGCAGCGGCTCCTGCCCGGGCAGCCGGAGCGCCCGGCCCAGCGCCCAGGTCAGTCCGAAGGTGGCCAGGACGATCCCGACGACGACCAGGATCGCGCCCCAGCCCAGCGCAGCGATGTCGATCAGCGAGAGCTTCAGCCCGAGCAGGACGATGCCGGCGCGCATCAGCGAGCGGGACGAGAACTTCAGGCCCGGCGCCAGCGCCCCGCTCAGCAGGGGGCGCGCCGCGGGCAGCTGCGCCACGAGGATGCCGAGCGCGACCGCCGCGGTCAGCATCGGCACTGCCGGCACCGCCGCGTGCAGCAGGGCCGCGATCACCGCCGCGACCGCGCAGGCCGCGACTCCCGGGCCCAGCCGCCGGATCAGACCCACGAGGGCAGCCACATGTGGGCCTGCCAGAAGGCGAAGGACGTCTGCGCGCCGATCCAGAGCGGCAGGAAGTAGGCCGTCAGCGCCGCCGCCGCCACCGCGAAGACGAGCACCACGAGGACGCCCCGGGTGCGCCGCCTCCGCTCGTCGCCCGGACTCCCGATCACGATCCCGGCCGTCAGCGCCAGCGCCAGCATCATGTAGGGCTCGAAGACGACGCAGTAGAACTGGAACACCGTGCGGTCGAGGTAGAGCAGCCACGGCAGGTAGCCCGCCACGATCCCCATCAGCACGAAGCCGGCGCGCCACTCCCGGTACCGCGCGAGCCGGTAGAGGAGGTACACCAGCGCCAGGACTCCGGCGTACCAGATGAGCGGATTGGCGACCGAGGTGATCGCCTCGTCGCAGCGTGCGGCGGTGCAGCCGTCGACGCCCGTCGCCTGGTCGACGAAGTACATGCTGGTCGGCCGGAGCATGAGCAGCCAAGTGAGCGGGTTCGCCTCGTAGGGGTGCGAGGCCCGCAGGTTGATCGAGTAGTCGTACATCTGCACGTGGTAGTGCCAGAGGCTCTGCGCCCAGTCCGGCACCCACGCCAGAGCCCCGGTCCAGGCGTTGCCGGGGGCCTCCGACGCCCACTGCCGGGCCCATCCGCCGGAGGTGCGCAGCCAGCCCGTCCAGGTCACGAGGTAGGCGATCAGGGCGATCGGCACGACCAGGAGGAAGGTGACCGGACCCTGCTTGAGGATCGCGCCGCTGCCCCAGAACGGCACGCCCGCGCGGCGCCGCATCAGCGCGTCGACGACCACCGCGTACACGCCGTACGCCGCGAGGAAGTAGACGCCCGTCCACTTCACGCCCGCGGCCAGGCCGAAGAGCACGCCGGCCGCGAGCAGCCAGGGCCGCCACCACAGGACCGGCCCCCAGCTCGGCAGCGCTCCCGCCGCCACCTTCCGCGCCAGCTGCAGCTCGGCCCAGCGCCGGTCCAGCAGCACCGCCGCGACCCCGCAGAGCGCGACGAACATCAGGATCCCGTCCAGGAGCGACACCCGCGACATCACGATCGCGTGGCCGTCGAGCGCGAGCATCAGCCCCGCGAAGGAGGAGAGGAGGGTGGAGCGGAACAGGAGGCGGCCGATCACGATCACCAGCGCGACGGCGAGGATCCCCACGACGGCGGTCGCGACGCGCCAGCCGACGCTGTCGTCCGCGCCGAACACGCCCATCCCGAGCCCGATGATCCACTTGCCCAGCGGCGGATGCACCACGAAGGACGGCGCCCCCGTGAAGGTGTCCACGTCGCCGGCCGCGAAGCCGGGGTCCGGGTTCTCGGGCCAGGCGCCCTCGAACCCGAGGTTCCAGAGGGTCCAGGCGTCCTTCACGTAGAAGGTCTCGTCGAACACGAGCGAGCGCGGGTGGCCGAGGTTCCACAGCCGCAGCACCGCGGCCAGTGCGACCACCAGCAGCGGCAGTCCGAGCTCGTACAGCCGGCGGCGCGCGGGGGAGGCGACGAGCCGGGTGTGCAGGTCGTCGAACCAGGAGCTGCGCGGCACGTCCGGGAGCGGGGTGCGCTCGCGCGGTGCGGACGCCTCGGCGGGCTCCACCGGGACCGAGCGCGCCGATCCCGCCGCGTCCAGGAGCAGGTCGTCGAAGTCGCGCTGCGGTCGGTCCGTCACCCGGCCATGCTAACGGGGCGCCTCCTCCCGGGACGGCGGCGATCCGCGGCGGGAGGCCCCGGACCCGGCCTGGGAGACTGGCGGCATGATCATCCTCGCCGGCACTCCCATCGGAAACCTCGGCGACGCCTCCCGCCGGCTCGTGGAGGCGCTGGGCTCCGCCCGCCACGTCGCCGCCGAGGACACGCGCGTGACCATCCAGCTGATGCGCGCCCTGGGCGTCGAGAATCGGCCCGCCCTCTACGCCCTGCACGACCACAACGAGCGCGAGCGCGCCGCCGAGCTGGTGGAGCTGGCCCGCGAGGAGGACCTGCTCGTGCTGAGCGATGCTGGCATGCCCACGGTCTCGGACCCGGGCTACCACCTGGTCGAGGCGGCGGTGGCGGCGGGAGTCGCGGTCACCGCGCTGCCCGGTCCCTCGGCGGTGCTCATGGCGCTCGCCGTGTCCGGGCTCCCGACGGACCGCTTCAGCTTCGAGGGGTTCCTGCCCCGCCGGCACGGCGAGCGGGTCTCGACCTTCCGGGCGCTCGTCGACGAGCGGCGCACCATGGTCTTCTTCGAGTCCCCGCACCGGATCGGCGACGCGCTCGCCGACCTGGTCGAGGCGATGGGCCCGGAGCGGCGCGTCGTCGTCTGCCGCGAGCTCACCAAGATGTTCGAGGAGGTCCGGCGCGGCACAGCGGCCGAGCTGGCCGAGTGGGCGGCCGACGGCCTGCGCGGCGAGATCTGCCTGGTCGTCGAGGGAGCCCCCGCGCGGGAGGCGTCGCTGGAGGACGCGCTGGCCGACGTGCTGGCCCGCGTCGAGGCCGGATCGCGGCTCAAGGAGGCGTCGGCCGAGGTCGCCGAGATCACGGGGCTCTCGCGCCGCGCTCTCTACGAGGCGGCGCTCGCCTCCCGCCGCGGCTGAGGGCTCCCTCCCCGGCGGCGATCGCGGCCGGTCGTCCACGGCCTCCGTCACACGCCGGGAGCGGTGCCGCGCGGTGAATAGGATGGTCGCCATGTCCGACGGCGCCTCCTTCTACCTCACGACCCCGATCTTCTACGTGAACGACGTCCCGCACATCGGGCACGCGTACACCGAGGTCGCCGCCGACGTGCTCACCCGCTGGCACCGCCAGGCGGGCGACGACACCTGGCTGCTGACCGGCACGGACGAGCACGGCCAGAAGATCCTCCGCACCGCCACCGCCAACGGCACGACCCCCCAGGAGTGGGCCGACCGCCTCGTGAGGACCGCCTGGCAGCCGCTGCTGGAGACCATCGACATCGCCAACGACGACTTCATCCGCACCACGGACGCGCGGCACGAGGTCAACGTCCAGAAGTTCCTGCAGAAGCTGTACGACGAGGACGCGATCTACACCGGCGAGTACGAGGGCTACTACTGCGTGGGCTGCGAGGAGTACAAGCAGCTGTCCGACCTCGAGGAGGGCACCGGCGACTACGCCGGCCAGTACGTCTGCAAGATCCACTCGAAGCCGGTCGAGCTGCTGAAGGAGAAGAACTACTTCTTCAAGATGAGCGAGTACACCGAGCGGCTGCTCGCGCTCTACGAGGAGCGTCCCGACTTCGTCCAGCCCGAGTCGGCGCGCAACGAGGTCGTGAGCTTCGTCCGCCAGGGCCTGGCCGACCTGTCGATCTCCCGCTCCAGCTTCGACTGGGGCGTGAAGGTCCCGTGGGACGACTCCCACGTGGTCTACGTCTGGTTCGACGCGCTGCTCAACTACATCACCGCGGTCGGCTACGGCCAGGACGAGGCGGAGTTCGAGCGCCGCTGGCCCGCGACCCACATCGTCGGCAAGGACATCCTGCGCTTCCACGCGGTGATCTGGCCCGCCATGCTCATGGCCGCGGGCCTCGAGGTCCCCCGGCAGGTGTTCGGCCACGGCTGGCTGCTGGTCGGCGGCGAGAAGATGTCGAAGTCGAAGCTCACCGGCATCGCGCCCGAGCAGATCACCGACACCTTCGGCTCCGACGCCTTCCGCTACTACTTCCTCCGGGCCATCACCTTCGGCCAGGACGGCTCGTTCTCGTGGGAGGACCTGTCGGCGCGCTACCAGTCCGAGCTCGCGAACGGCTTCGGCAACCTCGCCTCGCGGGTCGTCGCGATGCTGCACCGCTACTACGACGGCGTCGTGCCTGCGCCGGGCGAGCCGACCGAGGCGGAGGAGCGCGTGCAGCGCATCGTCGCCGAGGCCGCCGCGTCGGCCGACCGGTCCATCGACGCGCTCGCGATCCACGACGCGATCACCGCCGTGTGGAGCATCGTCGAGGAGCTCAACGGCTACATCACCGAGCAGGAGCCGTGGGCACTGGCCAAGCGCGAGGAGCGCGAGCGCCTCGGCACGGTGCTCTACACCGCGTCGGAGGGACTCCGCGCCCTGGCCGTGCTGCTCTCGCCGGTCGTGCCGCGCGCGACGGCGTCCCTCTGGGAGGCGCTCGGCGTGACGGAGTCGCTGGGCGCCCTCACCGCGCAGCCGATCCGCGAGGCGGGCCGGTGGGGGGTCCTCCCCGTCGGCACCACCGTCGGCACGCTCGTCGCGCTCTTCCCGCGCATCGAGGCTCCCGCGTCCTGACGGCCGCGCCTCGAATTGTGGACCGAGCAGCCGAGCGGTGCGGAGTCGCCGGCGGAGGATCCGCAGGGGGTCCACGATGACCGCGATCCGAACGCGAGGGGCCGGGTGCGAACGGCCCGCCGCTCCGTGGGGGCGCAGATGACGCGCGAGGTCCTCGACGCTCTCGAGCAGGCGGCCGAGCTCACCCGGCGCCACGTCGGGCACCCCGAGCGCGCCGCCGCGCTCGCCCTGCGCCTGCACCGGGTGACCGCTCCGACCGAGCTCGTCTACACCCGGTTCCCGCCGACCCTCAGCCTGGTGCTGGCCGGCCGGAAGCGCTCGGTGGTCGGCGACTCCGACGAGCGGTGGGGCGCCGGCCGCTTCCTGATCACCCCCGTCGACCTGCCGGTGGTGGCGGCCGTCGTGGAGACCGGCGACCGCGGCGACTTCCTGTCGGCCAACTGGCGTCTCGACCCGCTCGTGGTGGCCGAGATCGCGGCGCTCGCCCCCCGGACGGCCCCGCGGGCTCCCGCCCCGCGGATCGGCACGGTCACGGAGGAGATGGCCGACTCGCTGCGCCGACTCTTCCGTCTGCTCGACGCCCCCGCCGACATCCCGGTGCTGGCCCCCGCGATCACGCGCGAGCTCGTGCTGCGGCTGCTGCAGACGGACCAGGCGCCCCGGCTGCTGGCCGCGTCCAGCACCGTCCGCTCGGAGGCCGTCTCCCGCGCGGTCGAGGCGATGAGCGCGTCGCTGTCGCGCGGATGGACCCTCGGCGCGCTCGCCGCGGAGGCGGGCACCAGCGTGCCCACACTCACCCGCCGCTTCCGCGAGCTGACTGGGATGTCGCCGCTGGGCTACCTGCGGCGGCTCCGCCTCGGGGAGGCCAGGAGGCTGCTCCTGGTCCGGGGCGACACCGCCGCGCAGGCCGCGGCCGCGGTCGGCTACGCGAGCGCGTCGCACTTCGGGCGCGACTACCGCCGCGCCTACGAGACGACCCCCGCGGCCGACGCCGCGCTCCACCCCGGGCCGCTCGTCCAGATCCACTGAGCGGCGGGCGCTGTCGCGGGGACTCCGAGCGGCGCGTGCCGCGGCGTCAGACGCGGGCGCCGACGATGCCTCCGTCGACGTCGAGCGTCGTGCCGTGGACGTACGAGGCCTCGTCCGAGACGAGCCAGCGCACGGCCAGGGCGATCTCGTCCGGACGTCCGGGCCGGCCGGCGGGGGCGGACGCGGTCATCTGCTCCAGGATCGCCGCGGCGTGCTCGTTGCCGGGCGTGAGAGTCGCGCCGGGCGCGACGGCGACCACGCGCACGCCGCTCGGGCCGTACTCGGCCGCCCACGCCCGCGTGAGGTGCTCCAGCGCCGCCTTGGTCGCGGGGTAGAGCGCGGTCCCGGGCGTTCCCACCCGTCCCATCCACGAGGTGATGTTGACGACCACTCCGCTCCCGCGCTCGGCCATGGCCGGGGCGATCGCCGCGACGAGCTGGTGCGGCACGCGGATGTTCGTGGTGAGGAGGGACTCGACATCGGCGTCGCTGAGGTCGGCGGTCGGCCCCACCGGGAACACTCCGGCGTTGTTGACGAGGACGTCGATCCGCCCGTCGAGGAGGGTCAGCGCCCGGGCGGCGACGGCGCGGGTCTCCTCCGGCGTGCCCGCGAGGTCGGCGACGAGCGCGGAGGCGGTGCCCCCGTCGGCGCGGATGCCGCCGACGACGGACCCGACCCGCTCGGGGTCGCGTCCGTGCACGAGGACGTGAGCGCCGGCCCCGGCGAGCCGGCGGGCGATGGCTGCGCCGATCCCGCTCGAGGATCCGGTGACGAGGGCGTGGCGCCCGGCGAGGGAGCCGGGTGCGGAAGGGGCGAGGAGCTCGGTGTCTGTCATGGCTCCAGCCTCCCGGCGGCGCGGGAGGCGGGCTGTCCCGATCCGATCGGGTGCTGACCCGATCCGCTCAGCGCGCCTCAGCGGCCGCGTCTCGGCCCTCGTCCACCCGGGACTCCGGCCCACGCGAGCCCTCCCGGTAGCCTGGAGCGCATGACCGACAGCCAGCACGTCCGCTCCCGCGAGGCCTCGTCCGGCCGCGACCTGACGTACCCGCCGCTGCCCGAGGCGCTCGTCGTCCCCGTCTACGACAACCACACGCACCTCGAGATCGCCGACGGCCTCGAGCCGCTCGACCACCGCGAGCAGCTCGACCGGGCCTCCACCGTCGGGGTCCGCGGCGTCGTCCAGGTCGGCACGGACGTCGAGACGAGCCGCTGGTCGGCCGAGCAGGCGGCGAGCGAGCCGCGCATGCTGGCCGCCGTCGCGATCCACCCCAACGAGGCGCCCGAGCTGGAGCAGCGCGGCGAGCTCGACGCCGCCCTCGCCGTGATCGCCGAGCTGGCGGAGCAGCCGCGGGTGCGCGCCATCGGCGAGACCGGGCTCGACTTCTTCCGCACCGGCGAGAGCGGCCGCGCCGCGCAGTTCCGCTCCTTCGAGGAGCACATCCGCATCGCGAAGGAGCACGACCTCGCGCTGCAGATCCACGACCGCGACGCGCACCGCGAGGTCATCGAGACCCTGCGCCGCGTCGGCGCCCCCGAGCGCACCGTCTTCCACTGCTTCTCCGGGGACGCGGAGATGGCGCGGATGTGCACGGACGAGGGCTGGTACCTCTCCTTCGCCGGCACCGTGACGTTCAAGAACGCCGAGCCGCTGCGGGAGGCGCTTGTCGCGACTCCGCGGCACCTCATCCTGGTCGAGACCGACGCGCCGTACCTCACTCCGTCGCCCTTCCGGGGCCGACCGAACGCGCCCTACCTCCTCCCGCACACCCTGCGCTCGATGGCCGCGACCCTCGAGACCGACGTCGGCCACCTGGCCGCGACGATCGCCTCGAACACGGAGGCCGTGTACGGCGAGTGGGGCGGCGAGGTCGGCTCCGAGCCGACGGAGCCGGTCGGACCCCTCGCATGAGCGGCCGCCACGCCGCCGAGCCGACGGCCGCCGCGATCCCGCGCCTGCTGGGCCCGGCCGAGATCCGCGACCTCGCCGGCCTCCTCGACGTCACGCCGACCAAGAAGCTCGGCCAGAACTTCGTGCACGACGCCAACACGGTCCGCCGCATCGTCAAGCTCGCTCGGGTGCGCCCGGGGGAGACCGTCGTCGAGATCGGCCCCGGCCTCGGATCGCTGACCCTCGGCCTGCTCGAGGCGGGCGCGCAGGTCGTGGCCGTCGAGATCGACGGGCGCCTCGCCGAGCAGCTGCCGCGCACCGTCGAGCTGATGGCGCCGGGCGCCGATCTCGCGGTCGTGCACGCCGACGCGATGAAGGTGCTCGACCTGCCGGGGGAGCCGGTCCGGCTCGTCGCCAACCTCCCGTACAACATCTCGGTGCCGGTGCTCCTGCACTTCCTCGAGCACTTCGCCAGCATCCGGTCCGGAGTGGTGATGGTGCAGTCCGAGGTCGGGCACCGGCTCGCCGCCGGTCCCGGCTCCAAGGTCTACGGCGGCCCGAGCGTCAAGGCGGCGTGGTTCGGCTCCTGGACGACGGGCGGCGCGGTCTCGCGTCAGATCTTCTGGCCGGTGCCGAACGTCGACAGCGTGCTCGTCGCGTTCGACCGCGGCGAGGAGCCGGGCGACGAGACCCTGCGCCGCGCCGTCTTCGCGGTCGTCGATGCGGCGTTCGCGCAGCGGAGGAAGATGCTCCGCCAGTCGCTCGCGACCCTCTTCGGCGACAGCGCCGCGGCGATCGTCGCGCTCGAGCGGGCCGGCGTCCCGCAGACCGCGCGCGGCGAGGAGCTGGACGTCGCCGCCTTCGTCCGCCTGGGCCGCGAGCTCGATCCGGCGCGGGTCCCCGTGCGCGGGGCGGCGGTGCCCGACGGGTCGCTGGCGGAGACCGACGGGGACGACGCGGACGGCGACGGGGAGCCCGCCCCGGGTGCGGACGAGGGCGCCTCCGCCACCCTGTAGCGTGGATGCATGGCCCACCGCGCGACGTCGAACCGGGTCCACGCGCGGGCGCCCGGCAAGATCAACGTGTTCCTCAAGGTCGGCGCCGTGCGCGACGACGGGTACCACGAGCTGGCCACCGCGTTCCAGTCGCTCTCCCTCTACGAGGACGTGTTCGCGGAGGAGGCGGCCGACTTCTCGGTCTCCTTCTCGGGATCGATCGACACCTCCCGCCTGGCCGTCGACGGCTCCAACCTCGCGATCAAGGCGGCTCGGGCGCTCGCCCGGGCGACCGGCTACCGCGGCGGCGTGCACCTCGAGATCGAGAAGAACGTCCCCATCGCCGGCGGCATGGGCGGCGGCTCGGCCGACGCTGCCGCGACCCTCCTCGCCTGCGACGCGCTCTGGGGCACGGCCTGCACGAGGGAGCAGCTGCTGGGCATCGCCGCGAGCCTCGGCGCCGACGTCCCCTTCTCCTTCACCGGCGGCACCGCGATCGGAGTCGGCCGAGGCGACGAGCTGAGCCCGGCGCTCGCCAAGGGCCGCTTCGAGTGGGTGCTGGTCCTCTCGGAGGAGGGCCTGTCGACCCCCGAGGTCTACAGCGAGCTCGACCGGCACCGCGAGCGCCACCTGCACGACTTCCGCCCGATCTCGGCGACCCCCGCCATCGATCCCAACGTGCTGCAGGCCCTCCGCGCCGGCGACGCCGCCATGCTCGCCGACGCGATGCACAACGACCTGCAGGCGCCGGCGCTGCACCTGCAGCCCGGGCTCGCCCGCATCCTCGAGCTCGGCGAGGGCCGCGGAGCGCTCGGCGGCCTCGTCTCGGGGTCCGGCCCGACCGTGGCGTTCCTCGCTCCGGACGCCGATGCGGCGGCCGACCTGCAGCGCGAGCTGAGCTCCGCGCGGCTGAGTGCCGTGCGGGTGTCCGGCCCGGTACACGGGGCTCGCCTGCTGTCGACCTAGTCGCGGGGGCGGTGCCTCCGGAGCGGGGCGCGCGAGCCTCGCGCCCGGCGCCCTCCACAGACGGTCCGCAGAGAAGTTCCGACCTCGTGGCTTAGAGTGCCGCTCATGTCCCGCCGCGCCACCCTCTTCGCGATCCTCTCCGGGATCGTGGCCGCCGTCGTCGCCCTCGCGGCCGCCGAGGTCGTCGCGGTCTTCACCGGAGCGGGCGGCAGTCCGCTGGTCGCGGTCGGCGGCTTCGTCATCGACATCGTGCCCCCGGGCGTGAAGGACACGGTCATCGCGCTCTTCGGCACCGGCGACAAGCTCGTGCTGCTGGTCTCGATCGGCCTCGCGATCGCGCTGCTGGCCGTCGGCGCCGGGGTTCTCGAGTACCGCCGCCCGCCGTTCGGCGTGCTGCTGCTGGCCGTCGTCGCGGGCGCCGGTGCGCTCGCCGCCGTCAGCCGCGAGGGCGCGTCCGGGATCGACGCGGCGCCGAGCGTCGTGGGCATGGTGGCCGGTGCCGCGGTGCTCCGCTCGGCCTCCGTCCGCCTCCGCGGCTGGCAGGAGGAGCGCGAGAGCGACTCCCCGGACCGCCGGTCGTTCCTCCGCCTGGTCGGGATCGCCGGAGTCGCCGCGATCGCCGCCGGCATCGGCGCCCGCTTCCTCACGTCCGCCTCCGCCGCCGTCACCGCCGTGCGCGAGGCCGTGTCCCTGCCGGCTCCCGCCTCGGCCGCCGCGCCCGTCCCGGCCGGCGCCGTGCTCGACGACATCGACGGCATCAGCTCCTACGTCACGCCCAACGCCTCGTTCTACCGGATCGACACCGCGCTCTCGGTGCCGTCGGTCGAGCCCGCCGACTGGTCGCTGAAGATCACCGGAATGGTGGAGGAGGAGATCGAGATCACCTGGGACGAGCTGCTCGCACTGCCGCTCGAGGAGCACCTGGTCACCCTGTCCTGCGTGTCCAACGAGGTCGGGGGCGACCTGATCGGCACCGCCCTCTGGCTGGGCTACCCGATCCGCGAGCTGCTGGCCCGGGCCCGGCCGACCGCCGGCGCCGACATGGTGCTCTCGCGGAGCATCGACGGCTTCACCGCCTCCAGCCCGCTCGACGTGCTGCAGGACGAGGACCGCGCGAGCCTGCTCGCCGTCGGGATGAACGGCGAGCCGCTCCCGGTCGAGCACGGCTTCCCCGTCCGGATGGTCGTCCCCGGCCTGTACGGCTACGTCTCGGCGACGAAGTGGGTCGTCGAGCTGAAGGTCACGACCTTCGCGGAGGACCTGGCGTACTGGTCGACGCGCGGCTGGACCGAGCGCGGTCCGATCAAGATCGAGTCGCGGATCGATGTGCCGCGCCAGGGCCAGCCCGTCGAGGCGGGGACGGTCGCCGTGGCGGGAGTCGCCTGGGCGCCGCACACCGGCATCGCGAAGGTGGAGGTGCAGATCGACGGCGGCGCCTGGCAGGAGGCGCGCCTCGCCGAGCAGGTCACCGCGGACACGTGGATCCAGTGGGTCCTCGAGTGGGACGCGACGGTCGGCGACCACGTCGTGACCGTGCGCGCCACCGACGCGGACGGCACGGTGCAGACCACGGTCGAGCGCCCGCCCGCTCCCGACGGTGCCACGGGACTGCACCGCCGCTCGGTGTCCGTCTCGGAGCCGGCACCCGCGGGCTGAGGTCCGGGGGCCGCGACCCGGCCGCACTGTGATCGACCCGCGGCGGACCGCTCAGGCGGCACCGCCTAGGCTGGATCCCTATGGCACATCTGCTGGGCGCCGAGGCGCTGCGACTCGAGTACCCCACACGCGTGATCTTCGACGACGTCTCCCTGGGGATCGAGGAGGGCGACCGCATCGGGATCGTCGGACGCAACGGCGACGGCAAGTCGACCCTCCTGCGCCTGCTCGCGCAGCGCATCGAGCCGGACAGCGGCCGCGTCACGCACCGCCGCGGCGTCACGCTCGGGATGCTCGACCAGGCCGACACGGTCGATGAGGACCTCACCGTCGCCCAGGCCGTCGTCGGCGGGCTCAAGGAGCACGAGTGGGCGGGCGACGCGCGCACCCGAGACGTGATCGCGGGCCTGCTGCGCGACGTCCCCTGGGACGGAGTGGTCGGCTCCCTCTCGGGCGGCCAGCGGCGCCGGGTCGCCCTCGCGAAGCTGCTCGTCGGCGACTGGGACGTCGTCTTCCTCGACGAGCCCACCAACCACCTCGACGTCGAGGGCATCGCCTGGCTCGCCGAGCACCTCAAGCGCCGCTGGGCGGCGTCGTCGGGCGGGCTCGCGGTCGTCACCCACGACCGGTGGTTCCTCGACGAGATCTGCACCGCCACCTGGGAGGTGCACGACCGCCTCGTCGAGCCGTTCGAGGGCGGGTACGCGGCGTACATCCTGCAGCGCGTCGAGCGCGACCGGATGGCGTCGACCATGGAGGCCAAGCGCCAGAACCTGATGAAGAAGGAGCTCGCCTGGCTCCGGCGCGGCGCCCCCGCCCGCACGGCGAAGCCCAAGTTCCGGATCGACGCCGCGAACCAGCTGATCGAGGACGAGCCCCCGGTGCGCGACTCGGTCTCGCTCTCGCAGCTCGCCGTCTCGCGCCTGGGCAAGGACGTCGTCGACCTGCTCGACGTCACCGTCCGCTACGGCGAGCGGACCGTCCTCAACCGCATCGAGTGGCGGATCGCGCCCGGCGAGCGCACCGGCATCCTCGGCGTGAACGGCGCCGGCAAGTCGACCCTCCTGGGCCTGGTCGCGGGCAGCGTGGAGCCGACGAGCGGCCGGGTGAAGCGCGGCACCACCGTGCGCGTCGCGATCCTCGACCAGCAGCTGCGCGAGCTGACCGGGGTCCAGCACCGGCCCGTCCGCGAGATCATCGCGGAGCAGCGCACCAGCTACTCCATCGGCGGCAAGGAGATGACCCCGGGCCAGCTGCTCGAGCGGCTCGGCTTCTCGAGCGCGCAGCTGTCGACGCCGGTGAAGGACCTCTCGGGCGGTCAGCGCCGGAGGCTCCAGCTCCTGCTCATCCTGCTCAGCGAGCCCAACGTGCTGATCCTCGACGAGCCGACCAACGACCTCGACACCGACATGCTCGCCGCGATCGAGGACCTGCTCGACTCCTGGCCGGGCACCCTCCTCGTCGTCTCGCACGACCGGTACCTGCTCGAGCGCGTCACCGACCAGCAGTACGCCGTGATGGACGGCGCGTTCCGCCACCTGCCCGGCGGAGTCGAGCAGTACCTCGACCTGCGCCGCGCGCTCGAGAAGGGCGCGCCCGCGGGGGCCTCGTCGGGCTCCTCCTCCGCCGCGCCGGCGTCGAGCGGGCTCGCGGGGGCCGAGCGCCGCACCGCCGAGAAGGAGGTGTCGGCGATCGACCGGCGCCTGCACAAGCTCACGCAGCTGACGAAGACCGTGCACGAGAAGATGGCGACGCACGACCAGGACGACTACGACGGGATCCTGGCGCTCAACGCCTCGCTCCGCGCCTACGAGGACGAGGCGGCAGAGCTCGAGCTGCGCTGGCTGGAGCTCTCGGAGCAGCTCGAGGGCTGACGCCGCTCTCCTCCGCGGCACCGGCAGCTGTCCCGTACCGCGGAGGCGAGCCGCGGTCCCGGGCCCGGGCCGACCGGCTCAGCCGAAGTCGAGGGAGAGCTTGCGGAGGAGCTGCGCCAGCCGCTCCTGCTGGGCGTGGGTGAGCGCGCCGAGCAGCTCCTGCTCCGCGTCGACCAGGCGGGTGATCGCCGCGTCGACCCGGGCGAGCCCCGACGGCGTCATCTGCACCAGCACGCCGCGCCCGTCGTTCGGGTCGTCGAGGCGCTCGACCAGGTCGCGCTCGACCAGCCGGTCGATGCGGTTGGTCATGGTGCCGCTGGTGACCATGGTCGCCTGGAGGAGCTGCTTGGGGCTCATCCGGTAGGGCGCGCCCGCGCGCCGCAGGGCCGAGAGCACGTCGAACTCCCACGTCTCGAGCTCCGACCGGCCGAAGGCGCTGCCGCGCGCGCGCTCGAGCTGCTTGGCCAGCCGGCGCATCCGCGAGAAGACCTGGAGCGGCGTGAAATCGAGATCGGGCCGCTCCCGGACCCAGGCGTCGACGATCCCGTCGACCTCGTCATTCGCACTCACCCGTCCATTGTGGCGGCTGGGCGGCTCGGGGGACGCCGGGAGGCGGACGGGCCGGGAGGCGGGGGCCTCCCGGGCCGCCGTCGCCCGCCCGAGCGGCGGCCTCCCGGCGAGGCGGTGCAGGACCTTCGGGGTGCGGGACTTCATGCGGGTGCCCTGGCCTGCCGCCAGGATCACGACGGCGAGCG